>JAEKLK010000059.1 GCA_019509895.1 Betaproteobacteria bacterium
AAAACCCGCTCGAACTCGAACGGCTGGCGCTCATTCCGCCCACGTTCGATTCGGTCTTCGCCTCGATGACGCCGCCGTTGCCGTAAAGGTCGATCGGTCCGAGCGGGAAGATCAGCAGACCCGCGGCGTAGGCGCCGTGGAGCTTGAACTCGGCATGCTGTCCGCCCACATCCTGCGACGGCTTGCCGAAATCGACATAGCCGCCCTCCACCGCGAGGTCGACGATGGGCAGCATGCCGAAGCGGTAGCCGACGAACGCCTTGTAGGCGGCGTGGTCCGCATCGAACTCGCCGGCCGACGTGCTGTCCTTGACGCTCGCCTGGCCGACGCCGCCGCCAAGATAAAGCCCGCCTTCGGCGCGGGCCTGGAAAGCGGCCACGCCGCAGACCAATATCCCTGCGGCGAGCAGCCATTGCTTCGCATTCATGGCTTGTCCTTGTTCTTGCTGTCGAAGCCGGCGCGCGCTTTCTCGAACGCGTCCTGCATGCTCTTGAGCGCAGTGTCGGCGCCGCGCGCGAGCTGGCTCCACGCATCCATCGATGCCGCCTGGACGCGCTTCATCTCGTCGATGGCGTGGTTGCGCTGCTCCCGGAATTTTTCCAGCTGCGCTGCGTATCCGGCCTTGGCATCCGCCTGGGCCTGCTTTGCGCGCTCCTCGAGCTTGGCCGCCTCACTGCTCCAGCGGTCGATGTGCGACTTCAGCTTCTCGACGTACTCGTCACGGTTCATCGCGGTCTCCTTTACCCGGTCAGTCTGATCGCGCCGGCCGGCCGGCGGAATTGGACCTTGGTCCTAGCGCCAGGCCGAGCCGGCCTGTATGTACAAAGCGGTGTCCTCGGGTCCGCGGGCGATATCCAGTCCGGCGTAGAGGCCGAGGCGCCGGGCGACGAGATAACGAAAGCCGGCGCCCCAGGCGGTGATGTTGTCAGCTTCGCCAAAGGTCGTGCGCGTGCCCCACGCCCGGCCGATGCCGGTGAAGCCGATGAGCGCCCAGCGCGGCGTGAGGTTCCAGCGCAGCTCGACCTCCGCCGCGGCGGTTCGCTCGTCCTGGTAGCGCGCCACCGGCACGCCCCGCAGCTCGATGAAGGGCAGCTGGTAGAACGGCACGTCGCCGCTCACGCTGCGCGTATCGATGCGGCCGCCGAGCACGAAGCGCTCGCCGAGCGGCATATAGCCGAAGGCCTGCGCGCGATAGGTCTGATACTTGTTGTCGCTCCCCCACTCCGGCGAATAGAAGATCGCCTCGAGGCTGCCTTTCCAGCCGGCCGACGCGGTGAAGAAGTTGTCGCGCGAGTCATGCTCGATCGAGCCGCCGAGCCCGGAGCTCGTGAGCTGGCGCGAGGGATTGGGCAGGATCGGCTGCGGACGCGACGAATCGAAAGTCGCGTCGAGGTCGAAGTAGATCCAGCGTGCCACGAACCAGGTGTTGGTCTCGCCAAGGCGCCGGTAGAGCTGCTGCGACGAGAGCACGCCGTCGACGTTGTAGCTGATCTTCTGCTCGCCCGTGCCGAGGCGGCCGCCGGCGCCGTAGAAATCGAGGTTGATATCGGGGAGCCCGACGAAGCCGCGCCAGCGCCAGTGGTCGTTGTCGAAAGTGACCAGCCCACCCGCGCCCGCGACGCGCGTGCCGTTCTCGGTGGCGGCGAACGCCGCGAGATAGATGTCGGGCGGCGTGAGGCGCTCGCCCGGCGCCACCTTGGCTCCGCGCTCGCGAAACGATTCCCGGAAGAATACAAGCGCTGCGCCAGCGCCGTAGCCCACGGCCGGCTCGGTGATGACGATCGGCACCGGCAGGAAGCCCTTCCGGTCGAGCAGCCATTCCGAGGCGTCGAAGGCGCCGTCCTCAGGATCCTTGAACGCACTGCGGCTATCTTTCTCCTGCGCGAGCGCCGGCCAGGTGAGCGCCAGCGCGGCGACGCAGCCCAGTCGGGCGAGCAGCGTCAGGCGGCCTGCTCGCCGGTGATGGAGGGTAGCCGCGTGGCGGCCGCAGCGACCGCGACGTCGCCGCCGCCCGCGATCTGCACCGTCGGGAACGCGAACTTGATGCCGTTCGCGTCGAAGGCCTTCTTGATCAGGGCATAGGCCTTGCGCTTCAGTCCGAACTGCTTGTCGCCCGGCCGCGTCATCATCTTCATGCGCACCTGGATGGCGAAGTCGCCGAACTCCTCGACGCCCTGCATCTTCAGCGGATCGAGAATGGTGTCCTTGTATTCCGGGTCCTCGGCGAGCTGCTGGCCGATCTTCTTCACCAGCTTTCTCGTCTTCTCGAGATCGCTGTCGTAGGTTATGCCGATGGTGAACTTGTGGATCACCCAGTCGCGCGCCAGGTTCTGTACGCCGCGCAGCTCGCCGAACGGCACCACGTAGATCGGCCCGCGGTGATGGCGCAGCTTGACCGAGCGCAGGCCGATCAATTCCACCGTGCCCTTGTAGTTGCCGCTCTGGATGTATTCGCCGACGCGGAAGGCGTCGTCGAGGATCATGAACACGCCCGTGATGATGTCGCGCACCAGTGTCTGCGCGCCGAAACCGATGGCGAGGCCGAGGATGCCGGCGCCCGCGAGCAGCGGAGCGATGTTCACGCCGAGGCCCGAGAGCACCAGCATCACGGTGGAAGCGATCAGGCCGGCGACCAGGAAGACGCGCGCGAGCGGCAGCAACGTGCGCACGCGCTGGCTCGGCTCGATGCGCACGCCGTTCACTTCGTGCACCTCGAGCCGCCGGTCGATGGCGATCTTGATGAACTGCCAGCCGAGCACCGCGACGGCAAAGGCCGCCACGAGGTCAAAGCTCGCGCTCAGCAACGCCTGGCGCAGCCGGGCCTGCCATTCGAAGAGCTGGAAGCCCCACAGCTCGTTGGCCGCGGTGAACAGCATGACCGCGACGAGCACGCGCATCGCCCAGCGCAGCGGCTGGCCGACCGTCTGGCGCCGCAGCGTGCTGTCGGCCGGCGCCTCGCCGACGATGTCGTCGATGGCGCGCCCGATCCAGTAGTCGAGCAGCGGGAAAGCGAGCAGGATGCCGAGCGACGCGGCCGCGGCGCCGGCGTGGCTCGGCCGGCCCTCCAGCAGCGCCATCGCCCAGAAGAACCACACGCCGGCGACGTAGAGCGCTGCCGCGGCCCGCCAGGCACGCCCCAGCGCGCGCGCGGCGAGGATCATGGCGATCGACGTCATGCCGATCAGCGTGCCGGCGATCAGCTTCAGCATCATCTCCGGCGGCCCCTGTACGCCGGCGTGGATCAAGAGCTGGGCGGTGAGCGGGCCGAATACGGTAACTGCCGCTACCGCGACAAGGCCTCGGTAGAGAAAATTCGCGTTTTCGTCGGAGAGCGGCAGTCGCCGCAGCGGCGCTGCGCGTGGCGCGAGCACGAGGCGAAGCAGCACCGCCGCACCCGCGAGCAGGATGGCGCCGGTGACATAGGCCACCACGAACGTTCGTCCGGCGGTGCCCACGCGGGTCAATGCGACGGCCAACAGGAAGGCTACCAAGGTGAAGGCAAGCCAGCGCAGGAGATCGAGCGCGAAGCGCAGGGCCGCCGCGGCGAGACGCGACGCGGTGCTGGCGTGATTGCCGATCGCGAGCTCGAATCCGTGCAGACGCAATGCCCGCCGAACCGCATGCGATGCGCCGGCACCCGCCAGCAGCACGAGCGCAAGCACAGCCAGTGCCTCGGCACCCAACAGGCGAGGTGCGGCGGCGGAAAGCGCGGCGGGCAGCTGCGCGAAGCCCTGCGTGGCCACAGCCTTGCGATCGCCGCCATCGAGCTTCGTCGACTCGAGCGTTCCTACCAGGCCCATGAGCCACGGCCCGAAGCCGCGCTCCTCGTTCTCGGGCGGCCTCGCTTGCCGCTTTGCATTCGCGTGCAGCTGCTGCGCGAGAAGCGCGCGCGCCTGGGCGTCGGTCAGCTTCGCGAGCAGTGCGTCGGCCTGCTCCGGCGTCAGCGTCTCCGGAACTTCAGGCAGCGCGGGCGGTGCGGCTTGCTTTTTCTCGGCGCCGATAGCGAGACAGGCCGCCGCGAGCAGCCAGGCGACCAGGCAGACGCGAAAAAGCGCCGGCGCAGCGCGGAATGGGAGCGCTGCGCCGGCCACCAGAGAGAACATACGCAGCCACGGTAGTCAAAGCCGGGGACCGACGGTATTGGACCTTGGTCCAACGCCTGCTCGCTACAGGCGCTCCTGCAGGAACTGGAGGATGAGGATCTCGTCGCGCCGCAGCGCGGCATGGTGCGAGCGGCGCGTGTGGCGCTCGGGTTGGGGCTGCGGAATGGTATCGCCCATGAAGTAGGCGTCGATCAGCGCCGGATGCACATAGTATTTGCGGCACACGGCGCGCGTGTTGCCCAGACGCTCGGCAACGGCGTCGATCGCCGCGAGGACATTGCGGTTGGCCTCGCTCTTGCTCGCCGGCGCGCCGCGCCCGCGCAGCTCGCGCGCGGCGAGCATCGTGCCGCCCCAGGTGCGGAAGTCCTTGGCGCTGATGTCACGGCCGGCGATCGAGCGCAGATAGTCGTTCACATCATCCGATGAGATGAGGTGGCGCCGCCCGTGGCCGTCGCGATACTGGAAGAGCTCCTGCCCCGGCAGCTCGCGGCAGCGCTGGATGATGCGTGCGAGGCGCGGGTCGGCGACGGCGATAGTGTGCTCGACACCGCTCTTGCCGCGGAAGCTGAAGCGCAGCATCCTGCCGTCGATCTCGAGGTGCCGGCGGCGCAGCGTGGTCAGGCCGTACGAGCGATTGGCGCGCATGTACTCGTCGTTGCCGACGCGGATCAGCGTCTTGTCGAGCAGGCTCACCACCGTGGCGAGGATCTGCCGCCGGCTGAGATCAGGCGCGCGCAGGTCGCGCTCCAGCCGCGCACGCAGCCGCGGCAGCACCTCGCTGAATTCCAGCATGCGGCTGAACTTCGAGCGGTCGCGTGCGGCGCGAAAGTCGGGGTGATAGCGGTACTGCTTGCGGCCGCGCGCATCCGAGCCCGTCGCCTGGATGTGCCCGTTCGGGTCCGGGCAGATCCAGACATCGCTCCAAGCCGGCGGAATCGCCAGCCGGTTGATGCGCGTGCGCGCTTCCCGGTCGCTGATGCGCGCGCCGTCGGGCGAGTAGTAGGCCCAGCCGCCGCCCACGCGCCGGCGGCGGATGCCGGGCACGTCGGCCGTGACATAGCGCAGTCCGCGCGGCATCGCCGGCCGCCCGCGACGCACGGGCGACGGCGCCGTCACTCGCACCGGTAGAAGGCCTCGCGGCTTGCGCGGCTGATCGCCTCGAGGTCCTCCGGATCGCTCGAGCGCTCGAGGCGCGGCTCGAGCTCGGCGAGCCGCTTCTCACGCCGCGCGGTGACGGGATCGCGATTGAGCGTGGCGAAGCGGCTTCGCAGCGCCTTGGCGTCCGCGTCGCGTCGCTCGGTTTCCGCCAGCAGGATCTCGCGCCGCAGATTGCGCTTCTCGCACTGCACCGGCTCGAGCTCCTTGCTGATGGCAATGAACTCCTGGGCCTCGTGACTCAGGGCGAGCGCCACGGTCGAGGCGGCGGCGAAGGCGGCGAAGAGCATGGCGCGCCTCACGCCACCTTCATCTTCGCCTTCGGCTCCGGGTACGGGTAGAGCATGTTGAGCGCCACCGATTGCCCGCTCGCCTGGACGATGCGTACGTGCTCGCGCCGCAACTCGCGCGCGTGCCGCACGCCGCACGAGTGCGCGATCATGTCGATCTCCCGGTTCATGTTCATCGCGTAGTTCGCGACCCGCAGGTATTTCTCTTCCACCACCAGCGCGCGCTGCAGGCGCTTGTTGTGCGTCGTGACGCCGGTCGGGCAGGTGTTCTGGTGGCAGCGCAGCGCCTGGATGCAGCCGAGCGAGAACATGAAGCCGCGCGCGGTGTTGATGAAGTCGGCGCCGACGCAGAGCGCCCACGCCGCCTTTGCCGAAGTCACCAGTTTGCCGGAGGCGACCACGCGCACGCGGCTGCGCAGCCCGGTTTCGATCAGCGCGTCGACCACCCGCGGCAGCGCCTCCTCGATGGAAAGCCCCATGTGGTCGGCGAGCGCCTGCGGCGCCGCGCCCGAGCCGCCCTCGCCGCCGTCGATGGCGAGGAAGTCCGGCGCGAATTCAAGGCCGCGGCGATGCACGAACTCGGCCATCTCGTTCATGAAGCGCCAGCCGCCGACCGCGGTTTTGATGCCGATCGGCCTGCCGGTGAGGTCGCGCATCCAGGCAATCTTCTCCAGCAGCTCTGCCATGGTGGAAATATCGCGATGCCGGTTCGGGCTGATCGAGTCGCGCCACTCGGGGATGCCGCGGATGTGCGCAATCTCGGGCGTCACCTTGGGCCCGGGCAGCACGCCGCCTTTGCCCGGCTTCGCGCCCTGGGAGAGCTTGATCTCGAAAGCGCGCACCACGCGCGAGAGCTCGAGCAGCCGATCGGTGGAGAAGTTGCCCTGCGCGTCGCGCACGCCGTATTTCGCCGTGCCGATCTGCATGATCACGTCGGCGCCGCCCTCGACGTGGTAAGGCGAGAGGCCGCCCTCGCCCGTATCGAGCCAGCAGCCCGCAACGGCCGCGCCCTTGGACAGGGACCTGACCGCCGGAGCGGAGATCGCGCCGAAGCTCATGCCGCTGACGTTGACGATC
>JAEKLK010000060.1 GCA_019509895.1 Betaproteobacteria bacterium
CGCGACGCTGGATCTCCTCGAGCGCACCGACGCCCGAGATCTTGCGGAAGCGTGGCGCGCGTGCGTCGCCCGATGCGGCCCAGCGACCGTAGTAGTCGACCAGCGGGCGTGTCTGCGCGCGATACACATCGAGGCGCTTTCTCACCGTCGGCTCGCGATCGTCGTCACGCTGCACGAGCGGCTCGCCGGTCAGGTCGTCACGGTCGGGCACCTTGGGCGGATTGAACTTCACGTGATAGCTGCGCCCGGAGGCGGGATGTACGCGCCGGCCGCTCATGCGCGTGATGATCTCTTCATCGGGCACGTCGATCTCGAGGACGTAATCAAGCGCGCATCCCGTGCGCTTCAATGCCTCCGCCTGCGGGATGGTGCGCGGAAAGCCATCGAAGAGATAGCCCTGCCGGCAATCGGTTTCCTTCAGCCGCTCGGTGACCAGGCCGATGATGATGTCGTCGGAGACGAGCTGGCCGGCGTCCATCACCTTCTTCGCGGCGAGGCCGAGCGGCGTGCCCGCCTTGACCGCCGCGCGCAGCATGTCGCCGGTCGAGATCTGCGGAATGCGGTACTTCTCGCGGATGAAACTCGCCTGCGTGCCTTTGCCGGCGCCCGGCGGCCCCAAAAGAATTAACCGCATAGCGACCGATCACCCTCCTCGCAGCATTCTAAGCACCGGCTCGAGATCGGCAGGCGTATCGACGCCGGGCGGTATCTCGGCCTCGCTCACCACCACCGCGATGCGATGCCCGTGCCACAGGGCGCGCAGCTGCTCGAGCGCCTCGGCCTGCTCGAGCGGCGCGGGCGCGAGGGCCGCGTACTGCCGCAGGAAGCGCGCGCGGTACGCGTAAATTCCCTCATGGCGGTAGCACAGCGGGTTCCCAGAGCGCGCATATGGAATGCGCGAGCGGGAAAAATAGAGCGCATACCCCTGGGCGTCGAGCACCACTTTCACAACGTGCGGGCTCGCCGCCTGGGCCGCCTCGTGGATCGCATGGCAAGCACTCGCCATGGCCGCCGCCGGGTCGGCCTGCAGGCGCTCGGCCACCTGCCGCACGAGCTGCGGCGGGATCAGCGGCTCGTCGCCCTGCACGTTGACGATGACGGCGTCGTCGGCGAGGCGCAGCGCCTGCGCCGCCTCCGCCAGCCGATCCGTGCCGGATTCGTGATTGGCGCGCGTCATGACCACCGCAAAGCCATGGCTGCGCACCGCGCGGGCAATACGCTCGTCGTCGGTCGCCACATGCACGGCGGCCGCGCCGCTCGCCGCGGCACGCTCGCAGACGCGCACCACCATCGGCTTGCCGTTCAGATCGACCAGCGGCTTGCCGGGATAGCGGCTCGACGCGTAGCGCGCCGGGATGATGACGCTGAAGCTCACGCCACTTCTTCTTCGGGCGGGAGCTTGCGCGCCTCCTCTTCAAGCATGACGGGAATGCCGTCCATCACCGGATAGCCCAGCCGATCGGCGCGGCAGACGAGCTCGGCCGCGTCCTTGCGATAGACGAGCTTCCCCTTGCACAGCGGGCACACCAGGATCTCAAGCAGCCTTGGATCGACGCCGGAACTCATCCAGTCTCTCCGTGAGCCAGTTGCCGAACGCGGGATCGAGCTCGGCGCTCACCGGCAGCACCCACCAGTTGTCGCGGGCGGCGTGGCGCAATTTTACCGCGTCCTTCTCGGTCATCAGGACCAGCGCCCCCTCGCCAAAGTCGAGCTCGCGCGGATCGTAGCGGTGGTGATCCGGAAACGGATGCGGCAGCGCCTTCACGCCGAGGCGCCCGAGATGCAGGAAGAAGCGATTCGGATCGCCGATACCCGCCACCGCGTGCACGTTCTGCCCGGCGAACGCGCTCGCCGGGCGGCGCTCGGCGGCGTTGGTCATGCGATGCAGCTCGCTGCCGACGAGACGCATCGCGTAGCCTTTCACCGGCGCGCCGTGCGAGACGACTGCGTCCACCGAGCGCAGGCGCGACGCCGGCTCGCGCAGCGGCCCGGCCGGCAGCAGGAAGCCGTTGCCCAAGCCGCGGGCATCCACGACGGCGATCTCCAGGTCGCGCCGCAGCCGGTAGTGCTGCAGCCCGTCGTCGAGGAGGACGACGTCCACATCGCGATGCGCCTCGCGCAGCGCCGCGATCACCGCGATGCGATCGGCGCCGATCCACACCGGGCAGCCGCTGCGGCGCGCGAGCACGATCGGCTCATCGCCGACATCCGCGGCCTCGGAAGCGATGGTGGCAGCACGCGGCGGGCCGCCGGCGCCGCCATAGCCGCGCGAGACGATCGCCGGCGTCCAGCCCTTCTTCTTGAGATGTTCGGCGATCCAGATGACGAGCGGCGTCTTGCCGCTGCCGCCCGCGACCAGGTTGCCGACGACGATCACCGGCACCCCGGGATGCGCGCTCGGCAGCACGCGCAGCCAATAGAGCAGCCGGCGCAACGCCACCAAAAAACGAAAGACGACGCTCAACGGCCAGAGCAGCCACGCGAGGAGGCCGCGCCGGTACCAGTGCCGCACTACTTTACCGACTGCGCCGTGAAGGTGATCTGCGACAGGCCCGCGATGCGCGCCGCCTCCATCACGCGCATCACGGCCTGGTGAGTGGCATTCGCGTCGGCACTGATGACCACCGTCGGTTCCTTGGCGGCGCCGCCTGCGCGGCGCAGCTCGTCGGCGAGCTGGTCCGCGCTGCGGAAGACCACCGCGCGCCGGTTGATGACGTACTGGCCCTGCGCGTCGACCAGCACCGAGATCTCGTTCGCGCGCTCGGGCTGCTTCTGCGCGTCGGCGGAAGGCAGGTTGATCGCCAGCTCGGTGTAGCGGTTGTAGGTCGTGGTGATCATCAGGAAGATCAGGATCACCATCATGACGTCGATGAGCGGCACGAGGTTGATCTCGAGCGGCTCTCTCTCGCGGCCGCGCTGAAAGTTCATCTAGCCCGGACGCGGATAATCGATGCGCTCGCCGTGCAGGATGTCGACCAGCTTCGAGGCGAGGAGCTCCATCTCCACCACCAGGATATCCACCTTGTTCTTGTAGTGGCGGTAGAAGATGAGCGACGGAATGGCGATGGCGATGCCGAACGCGGTGTTATAGAGGGCGATCGAGATGCCGTGGGCGAGCTGCGCCGGATTCGAGCCGGTCGGGGACTGCGAGGCGAAGATCTCGATCATGCCGATCACCGTGCCGAAGAGGCCCAGGAGCGGCGAGGCGGTGGCAATCGTGCCAAGCGTGGTGAGGAACCGCTCCATGTCGTGCGCCACCGCCCGCCCTGCTTCCTCGATCGCCTCCTTCATCACGTAGCGCGAGCTGCGGTGGTTGCGCAGCCCGGCCGAGAGCACGGTACCGAGCGGCGAATCGGCGGCGAGGCGCTCCAGCACCTGCTCGGAGACGCCCTGGCGGCGATAGACCTCCACGACCTGGTCGAAGAGCTGCGGCGGGATGATGTTTCTCGTGCGCAGCGAAATCGACCGCTCGATGATGAGCGCCACGGCGATGATGGAAGCTGCGAGGAGAAACCAGATCGGCCAGCCCGCCGACTGCAGTATTGCGAACAACCTCTTTCCTTATAGTTATTGTGAGCGCGCGCGCGGAATGTACGGCAAAGGAGCGCGCGCGAGCAATTAACGCGCTGCAGCAATGGCGACGACTACGTCGTTTTGGCGCTGCAGGCTGTAGTACAGATTGCGATATCCACAAAAACCTGTGGACAAGTGTGTGGATTAACTATGGATACGGCGTGTTCGCCCCGGCATAGCGGCCCTCGAGACGGTCGCGATCAAAAATTGAGCACCGCATTGCACTTCGAAAACATGCGTTTACGCAGAAGAATCGGTGTCCGCGCCTTATGACAGTCGGCGTCGCCGTTACCCGACGCCTGTTGTGGATAGTATCGGCGGCCCGTCTTTTTTTTCTTCGCCATGACTAACGATCCGCAGCGCCCTGTCGTCACGGTGAGCGAGTTGCTGCGCAGCGTCCGTGACACGCTCGAGCGACGCTTTCCGCTGCTCTGGGTGCGCGGCGAGCTCTCGAACCTCAACCATGCCGCTTCAGGCCACTGCTACTTCACGCTAAAGGACCGCGCTGCGCAGGTCGATTGCGTGATGTACCGGAGCCGCGCGCAGGCTTTTGACGCGAGCCTGCGCGAAGGCATGCAGGTGGAAGCGCAGGTGCTCATCAGCCTGTATGAGCCGCGCGGGCGGTTCCAGCTCACGGTCGAAAACCTGCGGCCCGCGGGCCTCGGCCCGCTCTACGAGCGCTTTCTCCGCCTCAAGGAGAAGCTCGAGCGCGAAGGCGTGTTCGAAGCCGCGGCCAAGCGGCCGCTGCCGCCCTACCCGCGCACCATCGGCGTCATCACCTCGCGCGCCGCAGCGGCGCTGCGCGACGTCCTGACCACGCTTGCGCGGCGAAATCCGGCCGTGCGCATCATCGTCTACCCGGCTCCGGTCCAGGGCGAAGGCGCGGCCGGCCGCATCGCCGCGATGCTCGCCGTGGCAAGCGCGCGTGCCGAGTGCGATGTGCTGCTCCTTGTGCGCGGCGGCGGCTCGATCGAGGATCTCTGGTCATTCAACGAAGAGCGGGTCGCTCGCGCGATTCGCGCCTGCGCCATCCCGGTGATCGTCGGCGTCGGCCACGAGACCGACTTCACCATCGCCGACTTCGCGGCCGACCGGCGCGCGCCGACGCCGACCGCCGCCGCCGAGCTGGCGACGGCTTCGCGCGCCGAGCTCGCCGCGGGTCTCGCTCAGTACCTGCGCTCGCTGACGCGTGAAATGCGCCGGCGGCTGCAATACGCGGCCCAGGCGCTCGACGGCTGCACGAAGCGCCTGGTGCACCCGGCCGAGCGGCTGCGCCGCTCCGGCGAGCGCCTGACACAGCTGCGCACGCGGCTTGCCTTCGCGCTCGGGCATCGCGTGCACCGCTGCAGCAGCCATCTGGAGCGCCTGCAAGCATCGCTCGCCAGCCTCGATCCGCAGGCGGTGCTCGCACGCGGCTACAGCATCACGCGCAATAGCGCCGGCGAAGTGCTGCGCGACGCCTCGCAGGCGCGCGACGGGGAGCGCATCCTGTCGACCCTCGGCCGCGGCGCCCTGCAGAGCGAGGTCAAGAAGCGCGAACTCCTATAATCCGCGCGCATGGCCCACCGCCTGTCGAAGATCACCACCCGCACCGGCGACGCCGGCAAGACCGGCCTCGGCGATGGCTCGCGCGTGTCCAAGGACAACCCGCGCGTGCGCGCGCTCGGCGAAGTCGATGAGCTGAACAGCACCCTCGGCCTGCTCGCCGCCGAGCCGCTGCCGCCCGAAGTCGCGAGCGCCCTTTCCGAAATACAGCACGACCTTTTCGACCTCGGCGGCGAGCTCAGCATCCCGGGCCACGCAATGCTCACCGATACCCAGGTGGCGCGCCTCGACGCCGCCATCGACGGCTGGAACGGCGAGCTGGCGCCGCTCAAGGAGTTCATCCTCCCCGGCGGCACGCGCGCCGCGGCGCTCGCGCATGTCGCGCGCACCGTGTGCCGCCGCGCCGAACGAGCAGTGGTGGCGCTCGGCGAAAACGAAAAAGTGAGCGATCCCGCCCGGCGCTATCTCAACCGACTGTCAGATCTCCTGTTCGTGGCCGGCCGCCGCCTCAACCAGCACGCCGGCCGCGGCGACGTGCAATGGCGCCACGAGCGCAAGGGCAAGACCTGATGGCCGACATCAAGATCTCGAACGTCGACGCGCTCGGCAAGCCGCTCGGCCAGTACTCGCACCTGACGCGGGTAAAGGCGAACGAATTTCTTTTCATCGCCGGCATGCTGTCGCCCGGTGCCGATTTCGACGCCCAATGCAGCGGCGTCTTCGCGCAGGTCGCCGAAGCGCTGAAATCGGCCGGCGCCGGATTTGCGAACGTCGTCCAGTTCACCACTTACCTCGTGCACTCGCAGGACATCCCGAAGTTCATGGCCTGGCGCCTGCGTGAATTCCCGAAGCTTTTCCCGAGCGGCGCCTACCCGCCGAACACCCTGCTGATCATCGATCGCCTCGTACAGGAGCAGTTCCTGATCGAGGTGCAGACCGTCGCCGCGCTCTAGTCCACGCTCGCGCCTGAGCGCCGCACGAGTTCGGCGTAGAGCTGGCGCTCACGCTCGACGAACGCCGTGAACTCCGCAGGCGTTTGGATCGTCGGCGGCTCGGAGCCCATGGCGCGCCAGCGTTCGCGCAAGTCCGGCGACTTGAGCGCCTTTGCGGCTTCCGCGGCGAGGCGCTCGACGATCGGCTGCGGCGTGCCGGCGGGCGCCATGAGTCCCCACCAGGTTGTGAGGTCGAATGGCCGCACGCCCGATTCCTCGAGCGTCGGCAGCTCCGGCAGGAAGCTCGAGCGCCGCGCCGTGGTGACGGCAAGCGCGCGCACCTTGCCGGCCTGGATCTGCGGCAGCGCGCTCGCCAGGTTGTCGAACATGAGCTGCACGCGGCCGGCGATGAGGTCCGCGACCGCGGGCGCAGAGCCCTTGTACGGGATGTGGACCATGTAAGTAGCCGTAAGCTGCTTGAAGAGCTCGCCCGCGAGATGGCCGGTCGAACCGGCGGAACCGGAAGCGAAGTCGAGGCGCCCGGGCTGCGCCTTGGCGAGGGCAATCAGCT
>JAEKLK010000061.1 GCA_019509895.1 Betaproteobacteria bacterium
CTGCAGTTCTCGCCGAGCGAGGACTTCGATCGCTATCCGCGCACCTTCGAGCGCGACCGGCAGATGCTGCAGGCAGAAGGCGTCCAATTGCTGTTCGCGCCCACCGAGCAAGAGCTCTACCCGCGACCGCAGGTCTACCGCGTGCGGCCCGGACCGCTCGGCGAGGAGCTCGAGGGACGCTTTCGGCCGGGCTTTTTCGAAGGCGTGTGCACCGTGGTGCTCAAGCTCTTCAATTGCGTGCAGCCCGCCGCCGCAGTCTTCGGCAAGAAGGACTATCAGCAGCTGGTCATCGTGCGCGGCATGGTGGCGGCGCTCGACCTGCCCATCCGCATCGTGGCCGGTGAAACCGTGCGCGAAGCCGACGGCCTGGCGATGAGCTCGCGCAACGCCTACCTGTCGTCCGCCGAGCGGGCCGAGGCGCCGCGACTCTATCGCGTCCTGGGCGAGGTCGCCGCCGGCCGAGCTCCGGCGGAGGCCCGGCTGGAACTCGAGCGCTCGGGCTGGCAGCCGGACTATGTGGAACTACGGCGCCGGGACGATCTTGCGCCGCCGCAGGCGGGTGATTCGGAGCTTATTGTCCTCGCAGCCGCGCGCCTGGGCGGCACGCGCCTCATCGACAACGTCGAGTTCTAGCCCGGATAGGGCTCGAAGGTCATCGATTCGACGGGACACCCCATGGTTTTTGCCATTTTGTCCATAGCGTCGTCGGTGATCTGCACCGGCTGGAACTCCGCGTCCGCCCCCTTCGACTGGATGAAGGCCCGGGCGGCGGCCTCGGTGTTCCAGGTCACCACCGGGTCCGGGGTCACACCCGGCACCTGGCGGCAAATCGGAAATCCATCGGACTTGTAGACGATGACGTACATCGAGCCCCCGGCGCGGGAGGTTAACCGATGTGGCCATAGCGCAACAAGGCAGCGCATCAGGGAGGCCCTGATTGCCGCCTCCGGAAGGCGGGCGTTAAATCGATCACGGGTGGCCGTGGTAGCGGCATCACCGTGCGCTTACCAGGGCCGATGCGATAGCGCCCCGCTTGCGGGGCAATTTCGGGGAGATGGTAATGAACATGCGTGATGCAGTAGGCCTTTGCATTCCTTACGGGCCGACGAATTCGCAGTACGAGACCGAATTCGATCCGGCCAGCCAGACAGTCTGGGGATATTTCAAGCCGCGCGGCACGGCGTGCTACAGCCTCGGGCTGCTCAAGGACATCCTCGCGCACGATCAGAAGCTGGTCGCGAACGGCGCGCGCGTCGAGGTCGACGGTGCGCTGCAGGACGCGCACTACTACGTCACCGGCTCGCGCGTGCC
Organism: Betaproteobacteria bacterium; assembly: GCA_019509895.1. GTDB lineage: Bacteria > Pseudomonadota > Gammaproteobacteria > Burkholderiales > SG8-39 > SCGC-AG-212-J23. Next base: position 1,312 of record JAEKLK010000061.1, read on the forward strand.
GCGCGTGTTCAATCTCGGGGGCGATCTGGCGCTCTTCGTGCTGCTGATCAAGGCGCGCGACCGCGACGCGCTCGCGCATTACGCGCGGCTGTGCATCGACAACATGTACCCGCGCATCCACAATTTCTTCAGCCCGACGCTCACCAAGATTGCGCTCGTGCAGGGCGACGCGCTCGGCGGCGGCTTCGAGTGCGCGCTTGCATCCGACGTGATCGTCGCCGAGGAGAGCGCGCAGCTCGGCTTTCCGGAAATCCTCTTCAATCTGTTCCCCGGCATGGGCGCCTACAGCCTGCTCTCGCGGCGTATCGGCATGCGCGCCGCCGAGGAACTGATCCTCTCGGGACGCATCCTGCCCGCGGCAGAGCTGCATCGCATCGGCGTCGTCGACCTACTCGCCAAGGACGGCGAAGGCGCCTCGGCGGTGCGCGACTGGATCACAGCCAACGCCAAGCGCCGCAACGGCGTCCAGGCCGCCTTCCGCGCGCGCAAGCTGGTGCACCCGGTGACGCGCGAAGAGCTCGACGCCATTACCGATGTGTGGGTGGACGCGGCCTTCCGGCTGCAGGATCGCGACCTGAAGATGATGGGCCGCATCGTGCGCGCGCAGATGCGCCGCACCGAGATCGGCGACGTGAGCGACGTGACGGAAGCGGCGCTCAACGAGGAACGGCTCGCCGAGGCCGTGTAGGCGGCGCTAGCTCGTGACGAGCGAGCTGAAGCCGCCTTCCCGGAACATCAGGCCGAACTGGAAGAAATTGACCCGCGTGGAATTCACGATCGCATCCTGCGCCGACGGATCGTCGATGGTCTTCAGGAGCTTGTTCAGCTTCGCAAGGTGGTCGACGTCCATGGTGGCGTGCGACGACAGGAACCTGAAGCCGCCCTTGTCCACGTCGCGGCCGATGGCGCCGGCGATCGAATCCGAGACGCGACCCGCATATACGGAGGACACCACCTCGAGCATGTAGAGCATCCCCAGCACGGAACATGGGTGAACGCGGTCGACGCCGTGGTAGTTGAAAGCCAACATGGCCTGGACCGGAGCGCTCGGCGGCCCGGCCTTGACGCTCGCGACATCACCCCCAATCGCCTCGATGTCCTCGAGCACCCATGTTTCGTGGCCTTTTTCCTCCTCGATGCGCTCGTAGAGCTCATAGCGCACATGCCGGTAGCGGTCGTCGCAGCGTGCCGCCGCCGCCGCCATCGTCGGACAGAAATGCCAGACCAGGTGGTACAGGTCGTGCAGGAAAGCCTTGTACTGCACGAGGCTCAGCCCGTGATGAATCATCGCGTGCATCGTCGGGATTTCCTCGAGGCCGCGGCGCGCGGCGTCGGTCATCTCGACCAGCGTGATGAAGAAAGACGCCGGCTTCGGTTTGCTTATGGCGATCGTCGACACGTTATCCCCCCCGGACGGGAGATTGTAGCCGCTACGCGGTCGACTTTTTCCGTTCGCGCACGTAGCGCTCGAGTTCGCGCCGGGCCGCGGCGAGTTCCTCGCTCAAGGTTTGAAACAGCATGCGGCCCTGCAGCCGCATCTCGGCGTCGGTGAGGCCATTGAGGCGCGCGCAGAGCGCGGTCAGGCGGTCCGTGCCGATGCTGGCCGAGGAGCCCTTCATCGCATGGAGCAGCGATCGGAACTCCGCGTAATCGCGCGCCGCGAGCGCCTTCTCGACGCGCGAGAGCAGCGCGGCGTTGTCGGCGAGGAAGACGCCCACGAGCTTTTCAAGAAACGCGCTGCTCGAGCCGAGCTCTTCCAGGTGGCCCAGCGTTTCGCGGTTCACGACCGGCGCCGCCTCGGCCGGAACCGCACGGCGCGGACCGCTCCCGGCCTCGCGCGGGGCCGACTGCGGCCGGCCGTTGCTCAGTGCATGGACTTCCTCCAGCAGCCGCAGCGCCTCGATCGGCTTGCCGAGGAACGCGTCGAAGCCCGCCTGCAGCGCTTCGCGCCTCGCCTCGGGCGTCACATCGGCCGAAAGCATCGCCACCGGCAGGCGTTCCTTTCCCGCCCCCATCAGGCGAATTGCCTGCAGCGCCTCGATGCCGCCCATGCCCGGCATGTTGCGGTCGAGGAGCACGACGTCGGGCTGATAGCGCTCGAGCGCATCGAGCGCCTGCTCGCCGTCGTTCACCAGGACCACGCTGTGCCCGCCGCGCTCCAGGATCTTGCCGATCACCTCGCGATTGGTCGGGTTGTCGTCGGCCACGAGCACCTGCAGCTTGCGCGTGGCGGCGCTGCGCCGCGCGTAGTCCTGCAGCCGCACCACGCCCTCCTGCAGGTCGGTCTGCGTCGCGACCGAGTGCAGGATGTTGAAGAGCAGCCGCTTCTCCGCCGGCAGCTCGAGCACCGCGCCGAAACCCGAGACCAGCGCCTCCAGGCGGCGCACCTGCGCATGTTCGCGCACGGCGAGCACGATCGGCGGCACCGGCTCCGGGACCGAGCGGCGCAGGCGCTGTGCAAGCTTGACGTCCTCGCCGGCCCCGTAGATCAGCACGCTGTGGTAGGGCTTGGCGATGCTGATGTCGCCGATCACGCGCGCAATAGCATCGTCGACATCTCCCGTGCTCACCGGCAGCGCGCCCCAGCCGGCGAGCGCCTGCTCGAGCGGCGCCGCCTCGGCGCCCGGGAAGCCGACCATCAGCACGCGCGCGCCCGCGAGCTCGCCGGTGCCGCTCGCGTGTTCCGGCTGCTTGTCGAGCTCGAGCTCCGCCCAGAACGTGCTCCCGAGGCCCACGGCGCTTTCGAGACCGATCTTGCCGCCCATCAGCTCGACCAGCTGCTTGGCGATGGTGACGCCCAGCCCCGTGCCCCCGAAGCGCCGGGTGGTCGACTGATCGGCCTGCGTAAAGCTCTCGAAGATGCGCGCCTGCGCCTCCGGCGGGATGCCGATGCCGGTATCGCGGATCGAGAACTTCAGGCGCACGGACTTTTCCGTCTCGCCCTGCGCCGAGACGTGCACCGTGACGCTGCCGCGCTCGGTGAATTTCACGGCGTTGCCGATGAGGTTGATGAGCACCTGGCGCAAGTAGTGCGGATCGCCGCGCACCGCCGGCGGCACCTGCGGCATGATCGATACGACGAAGTCCAGCCCCTTCCCGGTGGCCTGCGGCGCGACGATGCGGCAGGTGCTGTTCACGAGCGCGTGCAGGTCGAAGTTGCCGCGCTCGATGGCGACCTTGCCGGCCTCGATCTTCGAGAAGTCGAGCACGTCGTCCACCAGGCTCAGCATGGCGCGCGAAGAGCTGCGTAGCGTCTGCAGCATGTCGGCCTGCTCGCTGCTGAGCGTGGTGTCGCGCAGCAGGTCCGACATGCCGATGATGGCGTTCAGCGGCGTGCGCATCTCGTGGCTGACGACCGAGATGAAGCGGCGCTTCGCCTGGTTGGCCGCCTCGGCGCGCGCCAGCGCGTCGAACAACTTGGTCACGAGCGAGCGCACGTACAGGCTAAGGAGAATGAATCCGGCCAGCAGGCCGCAGCCGAGGGCGAAGTGGCCTCGCCAGAACGGATTCAGCCACAACACCAGAGAAAAGCCCACCGCGCTGATACCGACCGAGACGAGCAGGTAGACCTTGCCGAAGCGGAAGCCATTGATTCTCCCGGCGCGGCGAGGATGTGCGCGAAAATCAGCGCGGCCACCACCAGGTAGCCGGCCATCACCACCACCGTCGGCTCCAGTTGCTGGCCGCTGCCGACGATGAGCAGGTAGCCAAGGACCAGCGCACCGAGGAACAGGCGCACGAGCGCCTGCTCATGCTCTGTGTCGGGCCGCGCCGCGAGACGCTCGCGTAGCCGTGCAAGGATGCCGCCGGCGAGGCCGGTCAGCGCCGTCACGCCTTGAATGGCGCCCCGGGCGCGTCGCGCCATTCGTTCTGGATGCGCAGCACTTCCTTCTTCATGCCGCTGAACGCATGCGCCATGCGCGGATCGAAATGCCGTCCGGCCTGGCTCGCGACGTACTCGAACGCCTGCTCGCTGGGCCAGGCGTTCTTGTACGGACGCACCGAAGTGAGCGCGTCGTACACGTCGGCGACCGAGACGATGCGCGCGCAAAGCGGGATGTGGTCGCCCACCAGGCCGTTCGGATAGCCGGAGCCGTCGTATTTCTCGTGATGCCCGAGCGCGATGAGCGCGCCCATGCGCACGTATTTCGAAGCGCTGCCCTTCAGGATCTCGTGGCCGATGAGCGGATGACGGCGCATCACTTCCCACTCGGCGGCGTCGAGCTTGCCTTCCTTGAGCAGGATATGGTCAGGAATGCCGATCTTGCCGATGTCGTGCAGCGGGGCGGCGAGCTCCACCGTCTCGGCCTCGTCCGGATCGAGGCCGAGCGCGTTGGCGATCAGGCGCGAATAGCGCGACATGCGGATCAGGTGATAACCGGTTTCCTCGTCGCGAAACTCACCCGCGCGCGCCAAGCGCAGCAGCGTTTCCTTCTCACGCTCACGCACCTCGCGCGTCGCGTCCTCGACCATGTGCTCGAGCAGGCGCCGGCGGTCCTCCAGCACGACGTGCTGGCGGCGCAGCGTCAGCAGGTTGCGGCAGCGCGCCAGGCATTCGCGCGCATCGATCGGCTTGGTGAGGAAATCGGTAATGCCCGCATCGAGCGCGGCGTAGCGCACCTTGCGATCGTCGTGCACCGTGATCATGACGATCGGCACGTGCTCGTAGCCTGGCAGCGCGCGCAGGCGCTTGACGAACTCGATGCCGTCCATCTCCGGCATCATGTAGTCGACCAGCACCAGGTCGCAGACATGGCGCGCCGCCCATACCACTGCGTCCACCGGGCGCGCGAAGCCCTCGACCAGCACGCGCTCGTCGAGGCCGCGCACCACCTGCTCGAGAATGGCGCGCCCGGTCGACTGGTCGTCGACCACCATCACCGTGTTTTGCGCCGAAGGCAAGACGTGCACTTGCGCCCTGGCCATCAATCCTCCCTCTATTGAAAAGGCTACGCCCCGGCCCCCGGACTGTCCAGCAAGGCCGACCGCGTTTGAGTGTTTTTTGCACTGCGGCTGGTGCCGGAAGAGGGACTCGAACCCTCACGGTGTTGCCACCGGCGGATTTTGAGTCCGCTGCGTCTGCCGTTCCGCCATTCCGGCTCGTGGAAGCGCCGAAATTATAATTGCCGGGGCATGCGGGTCTCCGATTTCGACTACGAGTTGCCCGCCGACCTGATCGCGCAGCATCCGGCGCGCGAGCGCGCCGCCAGCCGGCTCCTGCATCTCGACCGCGAAGGCGAGATCCGCGACCTGCGCTTTTCCGACCTCGAGGGCCTGGTCGACGAGCGCGATACTCTGGTCGTCAATGACACGCGCGTCATCAAGGCGCGCCTCTTCGGCCAGAAGCCGACCGGCGGCCAGGTCGAGATCTTCGTCGAGCGCATCGTGTCGCCGACCGAGGCGCTGGCGCTGATGCGCTCCGGGCATGCGCCGAAGGCGGGCACCGAGGTGCTCATCGGCGAGGCGCGCGCGACCGTCGAAGGCCGCGAAGGCGAGCTCTACCGCGTGCGCTTTTCTGCCGATGTCGGCGACGTGCTCGAGCGCTACGGGAATGTCCCGCTTCCGCCCTACATCACCCACCGTCCCGAGGCCGAGGACGCCGAGCGCTACCAGACCGTCTACGCGGAGCAGCCCGGTGCCGTGGCGGCTCCGACCGCCGGCCTGCATTTCGATCGACCGATGCTCGAGCGACTGAAGAAGCGCGGCGCGCGCATCGCCAGCCTGACGCTGCACGTCGGTTTCGGCACTTTCCAGCCGCTGCGCGCAGAGACCGTAGAGGCGCACCGCATGCATCGCGAGCGTTACAGCATTCCCGACGAGACGCTGCAGGCGCTTGCCGGCCGGCGGGTGCTCGCGGTCGGCACCACGTCGTTGCGCGCGCTCGAAGCAGCCGCGGCCACCGGCGCCACCTCCGGTGACACCGACCTCTTCATCTACCCGGGCTACGAATTGCAGATGGTCGATCGCCTGCTCACCAACTTCCATCTGCCGAAGTCGACGCTCTTCATGCTGGTGTGCGCATTCGCCGGCCGCGACAACATCCTGCGCGCCTACCGCCATGCGGTCGAAAGCCACTACCGCTTCTTCTCCTACGGCGACGCGATGCTGATCGAGCGATGAAGTTCAGCCTCACGCACCGCGACGGCGCTGCGCGCCGCGGCGTGCTCGAGCTTGCGCACGGGCGCGTCGACACGCCCGCGTTCATGCCGGTCGGCACCTACGGCGCCGTGAAGGCGGTGTCGCCCGACGAGCTGCGCGAGCTTGGCGCGCAGATCGTGCTCGGAAACACCTTTCACCTCTGGCTGCGTCCCGGCCTGGAGGTGATCCAGCGTCACGGCGGCCTGCACCGCTTCATGGGCTGGGACCGCCCGATCCTCACCGACTCCGGCGGCTTCCAGGTATTCAGCCTCGGCGCGCTGCGCAAGATCGCCGAAGAAGGCGTGCAGTTCGCATCGCCGATCAACGGCGACCGGCTGTTCCTCACGCCCGAGGAATCAATGCGCATCCAGCAGGTGCTCGACTCCGACATCGCCATGGTGTTCGACGAGTGCACCCCATACCCGGCCAGCGAAAGCGAAGCCGCGACTTCCATGCGCTTGTCGCTACGCTGGGCCGAGCGCTCGCGCAACGCCTGGCAGAGCGCCAACGCGCTCTTCGGCATCGTGCAGGGCGGCATGTACGAGCCGCTGCGCGACGAATCGCTCGCCGGGCTCCTGGTCCTCGGTTTCCACGGCTATGCGATCGGCGGCCTGTCGGTGGGCGAGCCGAAAGAGGAGCGCTCGCGCATCGTCGCGCACATCGTCCCGCGCATGCCCGCGGCGTCTCCGCGCTATCTGATGGGCATGGGCACGCCCGAAGACCTGATCGAGGCGGTCCGCGCCGGCATCGATCTCTTCGACTGCGTGCTGCCGACGCGCAATGCGCGCAACGGCTGGCTCTTCACGCGCTACGGCGACTTGAAGATGCGCAACGCACGCCATCGCGACGACACGGCGCCGGTCGATGAGCGCTGCGGCTGCTATACCTGCCGTCACTTCACCCGCGCCTATCTCTACCACCTGCAGAAGACCAACGAGATCCTCGGCGCCCGTCTCAACACCATCCACAACCTGTACTACTACCAGGAGCTGATGCAGACGTTGCGCGCGGCCATCGAGAGCGGCCGCCTTGCGTCCACCTGCGACCGGCTGCTCGCAGAGCGAACCCGCTATAATTCCGCGCTTTCCGCTGCATCACCCGAAGAGGATCCGCAGTGATCATCTCTCCCGCTTACGCACAAGCGCTCGGCGGCGCCGACGGCGGCCTCATGAGCTTCCTGCCGATCGTCCTGCTGTTCGTGATCCTGTACTTCCTGATGATCCGGCCGCAGATGAAGCGCGCGAAGGAGCAGAAGGCCATGATCGAGGCGCTGCAGAAAGGCGATGAAGTGGTCGCCGCGGGCGGCCTGGTCGGCCGCATCACCAAGCTCGGCGATCAGTACGTCACGCTCGAGATCGCGCCGAACACGGAGATCGTGCTCCAGCGCTCGGCCGTGCAAGTCCCGCTGCCGAAGGGAACGCTCAAGACTCTGCAGTGAATCGCTTTCCGACCTGGAAATACGGGCTGATCGCGCTCGCGATCGCGCTGGCATTCCTCTACACGCTGCCGAACTTCTTCGGCGAGTCGCCCGCGGTGCAGGTGGCGAGCGCCAAGTCGACCGTCAGGATCGACCCGAGCGTGATCGGCCGCGTCGAGCAGGCGCTGCAGGGCGCCAACATCCGCGCGAGCGGCATGATCGTCGACCCGACCGGCGTGCGCCTGCGCTTCGCCGACCCGGACACGCAGCTGCGGGCGAAGGACGTCATCGACCACACGCTCAATCCCGATCCGAAGGATCCGGCCTACTCGGTGGCGCTCAACCTGCTGTCGGCGTCGCCGAGCTGGCTCACCGCGATTCACGCCTTGCCGATGTATCTCGGGCTCGATCTGCGCGGCGGCGTGCATTTTCTGCTGCAGGTCGACACCGCCGCCGCCATCACCAAGCGCATCGAGAACCTCGCCGGCGACCTGCGCGCGCAGCTGCGCGACAAGAACATCCGCCATGGCGGCGTCTCGCGCGAAGGGGACACCATCCGCATCCGCTTCCGCGAGGCTGCGGTGCGCGATCAGGCGCGCCAGTACATCCTGAACAACATCCCGGACCTCGTCGTCAGCGAGCGCGACGACGGCCAGAACCTGCTCCTCGTCTGCAGCGTGAAGCCCGAGTTCCAGAAGCGCGTCATGGAGACGGCGCTTCAGCAGAATATCCAGACGCTGCACAAGCGGGTGAACGAGCTCGGCGTCGCGGAGCCCGTGATCCAGCAGCAGGGCGCCGACCGCATCGTCGTGCAGCTCCCGGGCGTGCAGGACGTGTCGCGGGCGAAGGAAATCCTCGGGCGCACGGCGACGCTGGAGGTGCGGCTGGTCGACGAGGAGGCGATGCGCACGGGCTCGACCTTCGGCCTCGACGTCTTCCCCGAGCGCCGGCGCGACGGCAGCGTCGGCCAGGTTCCGGTGAAGAAGCAGGTGTACGTGACCGGCGACCAGTTCATCGGCGCCTCGGCGACGTTCGACCAGGACCAGCGCCCGGCGGTGGCGGTCGAGCTCGACGACGCCGGCGGCCGCACCATGCGCCAGGTGACGCGCGAGAACGTCAAGCACCTGATGGCCATCATCCTCTTCGAGAAAGGCAAGGGCGAGGCCATCTCGGTCGCCACGATCCAGAGCGAGTTCGGCAGCCGCTTCCAGATCACCGGCTCCTTCACGCCGAACGAGACGCGCGACCTCTCGCTCCTCATCCGCGCCGGCTCGCTTGCCGCGCCGATGGAGATCATCGAGGAACGCACCGTCGGGCCGAGCCTCGGCCGCGACAACATTTCCAAAGGCTTCCACGCGACGCTCTGGGGCTTCACCGCGATCGTCGTGTTCATGTCGATCTACTACGTCGTGTTCGGCCTCATCTCCTCGCTCGCGCTGGCCGTCAATTTGCTTCTGCTCATCGCCCTCCTCTCGCTACTCCAGGCAACGCTCACTTTGCCCGGCATCGCGGCGATCGCGCTAACGCTCGGCATGGCGATCGACGCCAACGTGCTGATCAACGAGCGCATCCGGGAAGAGCTGCGCGGCGGCGCGACGCCGCAGGCCGCCATCGCCGCCGGCTACGAGCGCGCCTGGGGCACGATCCTCGACTCGAACGTGACGACGCTGATCGCCGGCCTCGCGCTGCTCATCTTCGGCCAGGGGCCGGTGCGTGGCTTCGCGGTAGTGCATTGCCTGGGCATCCTCACCTCCATGTTCTCCGCGGTGACCGTGTCGCGAGCGATCGTCAACCTGACCTACGGCCACCGCCGGCGCGTACAGCGGCTGCGCATCGGCGATACCGCGTGGAAGTGAGCTAGATGGAATTCTTCAAGATCCGCAGGACCATCCCGTTCATGCGCTATGCGTTGATCTTCAACGTCATATCGCTGATTACGTTCATCGCCGCGGTATTCTTTCTGGCGCATCGCGGCCTGAACTTCTCGATCGAATTCACCGGCGGCACGCTGGTCGAGGTTGGCTACAAGGAACCTGCCGACGTCGACGCAGTCCGCCGCGCGCTCGACCAGGCGGGCTACAAGGCCGAAGTGCAGAACTTCGGCTCCTCGCGCGAGGTGCTGCTGCGGATGCATCTCGAGAAGAACCAGTCGACGTCCGACCTTTCGCAAAAGGTCATGGGCATCCTGAAGGAGCAGAATGGGACCGCCGAGTTGCGGCGGGTCGAGTTCGTCGGCCCGCAGGTAGGGCGCGAGCTGGCCGAGTACGGGGCGCTCGCGCTGCTGGTCACGGCGGTGGGCATCGTTCTTTACCTCTGGATGCGCTTCGAATGGCGCTTCGGCCTGGCGGCGATCGTCGCCAACCTGCACGACGTGGTGATCATCCTCGGCTTCTTCGCCTTCTTCCAGTGGGAGTTCTCCCTTCCGGTGC
>JAEKLK010000062.1 GCA_019509895.1 Betaproteobacteria bacterium
CTCGGCGTTGAGGCGCCGCGTGATCTCCGGCGGCAGCTTCGCCGGCCCGACGATGCCGTACTACTGCACGCCGTCGAAGCCCTTGTAGCCCAGCTCCTCGAAGGTCGGCAGATCGGGCTGCAGCGGATGGCGCTTGAGTCCAGTAATGGCGAGCGGCCTTAGCTTGCCAGCGCGGATGTACGGCAGCGCCGCGGCAAGGCCGGGAAAGAGCACCTGGATCTGCCCGCCCAGCATGTCGGTGATGGCGGGGCCGATGCCCTTGTAGTGCGCATACGCCGATACCTCCAGGCCGGCCGCGGCGCGAAACTGCTCCAGCGCCAGATGGTTCAGGAGTCCGATGCCGCCGGTGCCATACGCGAGCTTCGCCGGATTGGCGCGCGCAAAGGCGACGAAGCTCGCCAGATCGTTCGCCGGGACCGCCGGGTGCACCACCAGGATGTTCGGCGTACCGCCGACCATGGCGATCGGCGTGAAGTCGCGGATCGCGTCGTACTGCAGCTTCCGCACCGCCGGATTCGTGCCGTGCGTGCCGACGTAGCCAACCATCAGCGTATAGCCGTCGGGCGCCGCGCGAGCGACCGCCGTGGCGGCGATCGAGCCGCCTGCGCCGGCCGAGTTCTCGATGATGAACGACTGGTCGAGCGCGCGGCTCAGCTGATCGCCGACCGTGCGGCCGACGAGGTCGAGTCCGCCGCCCGGCTGCGCCGGCACGATGATCTTCACCGGCTTCGCCGGATACACCTGGGCGACGGCCGAGCTCGCCGCGAGCGCTGTCGCGAGCGCGAGCAGGAAACGCATGCCTACTCCTCCTGCGGACAGTCTAGCGGAGGAAATCGATCAGCGCGTCGAGCACCGCATCCGGCGCCTCCGCCATCAGCGAATGGCCGGAGTAGTCGATGACGACGCTGCGCGCACCGGGGATCTGCTCCTGCAGCGCTTTCGCCGCGCGCGGGGGCGTCATCATGTCGCGCCGGCCGAGGATGAAGAGCGTCGGGCACTTCACGCCGCCGGGGAACCGGTAGTCGCTGGACGCCTTCAGGTCGGCGTGCAGCACGCCTGGGGCCAGGCGTTCCAGGCGCGCCTGCGTATCGCCGTACATCCACATCCCCGGATTGGGATTCGCGCCGAGCGGCACCTGCGGCGCATGGCCCCAGATGGTGTGCATGTCGAACGCGCTGTATTCGTTGCGCCGCGCCGCTTCGAGGAACGCCTCGCCGACCTTCATCGGATACGCGGTGGCGATGAGCGCGATGCGCTCGACGCGTGCGGCGTGGCGCGCGGCGCAGTCGAGCGCGATGAGCGTGCCCATCGAGTGACCGACGAGCGCGGCGCTCGCTACCTTGGCGGCGTCCAGCGCGCGCAAGAGCCAATCCGCCATGGCCGGCACCGTCTGGAGCGCCGGACCGGCTGAGCGGCCGTGCCCCGGCAGGTCGAGCGCGAGCACGTTCCACCCGTGGTAGCCGAAGTAGCGGCTCTGCAGGCCGAACCACGAGTGGTCGAGGCCCGCGCCGTGGATGAAGAGCACCGTGCGCTTGCTTGCGTCGAGCTCGTGGTTCGCGGTGTAGGCGAACACCGCTCTTGCGTCGACCTGCAGATTCACTTCTGCGACGCGCGCAGCGCCCGGTCGAGGTCGTCGGTGAGGTCCAGCGGATCTTCGAGGCCGATGGAGAGGCGAACGGTGCCCGCGGTGATGCCGGCCTTCTTCAGATCCTCGTCGCTCATGCGGTAGTGCGTGGTCGTCGCCGGATGAAGCACGAGCGACTTCGCGTCGCCGACGTTGGCGAGATGCGAAAAGATGCGCAGCGACTCGATGAATGTCTTGCCGGCGGCGCGGCCGCCTTTGATCTCGAACGAGAACACCGCGCCCGCGCCGAGCGGCAGCAGCGTCTTCGCCAGCGCATGGTCCGGGTGATCGGGGAGCTCGGGATAGATCACCTTCGCCACGGCCGCGTGCGAGGCGAGGAACTGCACTACTTTGCGCGTGCTCTCGACATGCCGCGGCATGCGCAGGTGCAGCGTCTCCACGCCCTGCAGGATCTGGAATGCCGTCATCGGCGCCATGCAGGCGCCGAAGTCGCGCAGGCCTTCGCGTCGCGCACGGAGGAGGAAGGCGCGCGTGCCGGACTCTTCGGCGAAGTCCATGTTGTGGAAGCCGGCGTACGCCTCGGTAAGCGTGGCGAACTTGTCCGAGGCGTCCCAGTCGAAGCGGCCGGAATCGACCAGCACGCCGCCGATCGCGGTGCCGTGGCCGCCGAGGAACTTGGTGGCAGAGTGGTAGAGAAGATCGGCGCCGTGCGCGAACGGCTTCAGCAGATACGGCGTGGTGAAAGTTCCGTCGACGAGGAGCGGTACCTTCGCGCGATGCGCGATCTCGGCGACCGAGGGGATGTCCAGCACGTCGAGGCCCGGATTGCCGAGCGTCTCGCCGAAGAGTAGGCGCGTATTGGGACGAATGGCGCGCTGCCAGTCGTCGAGGCTGCGCGGATTGATGAAGGTCGTCTCGATGCCGAAGCGCTTGAGCGTGTAGGCGAGCAGATTGTGCGAGCCGCCGTACAGCGAACCGGAGGAGACGACGTGGCTGCCCGCGTCCATGAGCGTGGCAATGGCGAGGTGCAGTGCAGCTTGGCCCGAGGCCGTGGCGATGGCGCCGACGCCGCCTTCGAGCGCCGCCATGCGCTCTTCCAGCACGGCAACGGTGGGATTGGAGATGCGCGAGTACACATGTCCCGCGCGCTCCATGTTGAAGAGCGACGCCGCGTGCTCCGTGTCACGGAACACGTAGGACGTCGTCTGGTAGATCGGCACCGCGCGGCTGCCGGTCGCCGCGTCGGGCGACTGGCCGGCGTGCAGCGCCAGCGTGTCGAAGCCGGGGTACTTGGGGACTGCCATTAATTCGGGGCCAGGACCGGAATTAGGGTCGCAGGCAATCTAGGGCCGAACGACCGGCGGCGAATAATTCGGGTCCTGGCCCCGAATCAGTGCAGGTTCTTGCGCGAAGGGCGCGTGTAGTTCTCGAACGCGCGCTCGGGCTTTTTCTGCTGCGTTGACTTGTCCTTCCAGTCGCGATCGAAAAGGTCGTTGACGAGCGCGGTCACCTCGGCGACCTGCTGCTTCTCGAACTGGCGCGCGAGCATCGCGCCGATGTCCTCGACCATGCAACGCCGCTGTGCCTCGTGAATCGCCTGCGCCGTCGGCCCGACGAAAAGCAGCTTCGATTCCTGCTCGCCGTTCTCGTGATAGACCGTGACGTCGACTTCGACCGCCTCGTAGCAATACGGCCCCATCGCCTCCAGCGCCGCTTCCAGCGCGCCGTCGAAGCTGCGGCCGACCTCGCCCGTCCAGCAGACGTAGAGGATCAGCTCCTTCTCGTCGTACTTGAAGCCGGGCTCGTCCTGCTCGAGGCTTTTCAGCTCGGCGATGCCGTCGGCATCGAGGTACTCGAGCAGCGGCGCGAGCGCCTGCTCGATCTGGCGACGCGAGACGCCTTCGAGAATCGGAATATCGGCGTGGAGATGGACTTCGTGCCGCATGGCGAAAACCTCGAAAGGGGAAGCACGAATTCTACCTAAAATCCATGGCATGCGACCCGACTACGCAGGCGGCAGCCTCGTCAATCTGGTCGCCTCTATTGTCGCCGCGCGCGGTGGAAAACCGCGGCACGCGCCGCTTGCAGGCCTCGAAATTGACGAGCGCGTACGCAATATCGTGCTGCTCATCATCGATGGCCTGGGCGACAACTATCTGCGACGCCATGGCGCCGCGAGCGAGCTCGCGCGGCGGCGCAAGCGCACGCTGACCTCAGTTTTTCCGTCGACCACCGCATCGGCGATCACGACGTCGTACACCGGCTGCACGCCGCTCGAGCACGGGCTCACCGGCTGGTTCACGTACTTCGGTATCGCCGGCTGCGTGAGCGCTGCGCTACCTTTCCGCAGCCGCGGCGACATGGCGCTCCTCAGCACGCGCGGCGTCACGGCGGAGACGATCTTCGATACGCCGCCGTTTTTCCCCACGCTCGCCGCACGCTCGATCGTCGTCACGCATCGCGACATCGTCGATTCGCACTACAACCGCGCGCATTGCCGCGGCGCCGAGCGCCTCGCGTACCGCAACGCCGACGAATTCGTCGCGCAGGTGGAAGCGGCAGTGAAGTCGAGCGACGAGCGAAAGTTCGTCTATGCCTACTGGCCGCACTACGACGCCATCTCGCATCGCCATGGCTGCGAGAGCGTGCAGGCGGCGTCGGAATTCGCGCTCGTCGATGCCGCCTTCGGCCGCCTGCTCGCGCGCCTTGCCGGCAGTGAGACGATGGTGATCGCGACCGCCGACCACGGCTTCATCGATGTCGCGCGCGAGGAGTCACTCGAGCTGCCGGCGGCACTGGCGCCGCAATTGCGCTTTCCGCTCTGCGGCGAGCGGCGCATCGCCTACTGCCATGTGCATTCGCCAGGCGAATTTGCCAAGCGCGCCGGCGACTGGCTGGACGGGCGCGCGGATGTCATGCCGAGCGAGCGGCTGCTCGACGAAGGCTGGTTTGGCCCCGGCACAGGGCATCCACGCATCCGCGAGCGCATCGGCGACGTCGCGCTCATGATGCGCGAGCGCTATACCGTCAAGGACTGGATCGCCGGCGAGCCGAGGTTCCTGCACATCGGCAACCACGGCGGTACGCACGAAGACGAAATGTTGATTCCCCTCATCGTGGAGGTCGCATGAAGACAGCGAAAGTAAACGGCACCGAGATCCATTACGAACTGCAGGGCAAGCAGGGCAGCGCCTGGCTGATCCTCAGCCATTCGCTCGCCTGCAGCACCCGCATGTGGGACCCGCAGGTGACGGCGCTAAAGGACCGCTACTGCATCCTCAACTACGACATGCGAGGCCACGGCAAAAGCGCCGCGCCCGCCGGGCCCTACACGCTCGACATGCTGGCCGACGACGTGCTCGGCCTGATGAAGCACCTGGGCATCGAGCGCGCCAATTACGTCGGCCTTTCGATCGGCGGCATGATCGGCCAGCATCTCGCGCTCAAGGAACCGAAGCGCTTCGAGAAGATGGTGCTCGCGGACACCGGACATACGCAGACGCCGGAGGCGATCAAGCAGTGGGAGGAGCGCATCCGCATCGCCCAGTCGCAGGGCATGAAGCCGCTCGTGCCGGGCACGATGGAGCGCTGGTTCACGCCCGCCTTCCGCGACAAGCCCGAGGCGCGGAAGATCGCCGACATCGTCGCCTCGACACCGGTCGCGGGCTACGTCGGCTGCGGGCAAGCGATCATGAAGCTCAACACCACCGCGCGGCTCAAGGACATCAAGCTGCCGGTGCTGGCGATCACCGGCGAGTCGGATGCCGCGGCGGCGGGCACGCGGTACATCGGCGAGCACGTTCCCGGCGCGAAGTTCGTAGCGATTGCGCAGGCGGCGCACATCGCCAACATCGAGCAGGCGGAGCGATTCAATCAGGCGCTGCGGGATTTCCTTTGAGCCCCTGCCAGCGCTTGACCTTTGGCGAGCGCACGCCGTAGAGATCGAGGATGCGACCGACGGTGTGGGCGACGAGATCGTCGAGCGTCTTCGGCATCGCGTAGAAGGCCGGCATGGGCGGCATCATGATGCCGCCCATTTCCGTCACCGCCACCATGTTGCGCAGGTGCGCGAGGTTGAGCGGCGTCTCGCGCGGCACCAGCACCAGGCGCCGGCGCTCCTTCAGAACCACGTCGGCCGCACGCGAGACCAGATCGTCGGCATGCGCGTGGGCCACAGCGGCGAGCGTCTTCATCGAGCAGGGCGCGATCACCATGCCTTCGGTGATGAACGAGCCGCTCGCGATGGTGGCGGCAATGTCCTTCGGGTGATAGGCGAAGTCGGCGAGCTTTTCGACCTCCTTGCGCTTCATCTTGTGCTCGTGCCAGACGTTGAGCACGCCAGCGTCAGTGAGCACGAGATGGCTCTCCCAGCCGGAGATCTCCTTCAGCGCGCGCAGCAGCGAAATGCCGTAGATCGCGCCGGTGGCGCCGGTAATGCCGACGATCAGCCGCTTTGGCATGGCGCGTAGCCTACCTGTGAACCCGCTGGTTGTCGTCTTTGCGCCCTTCGCCGGCGGCTACTTCCTTTCGTTCTTCTTCCGCAACGTGAACGCCGTCATCTCGAAGGATCTGGCGCGCGAATTCGCGCTGACGCCGGCCGATCTGGGATTCCTCACCTCGTTGTACCTGGCCGCGTTCGCCGCTTTTCAGCTGCCGCTTGGCGTGCTGCTCGATCGCTATGGTCCGCGCCGCGTGGTCGCCGCCCTCCTCTGCTTTGCCGCCGCCGGCGCGCTGCTTTTCGCCGCGGCGCGTGATGTCGCCATGCTTTCGCTCGGCCGCGCGCTGATCGGCTTGGGCGTCTCGGCGGGCCTGATGGGCGCGATCAAGGCGTTCTCGCTCTGGTTTCCGCTGTCGCGGCTTGCGACGATGAACGGACTCTATCTCGCGGTCGGCGGCCTCGGCGGCTTGTGCGCCACGGCGCCAGCGGAGGCGCTGGTCGAGGCATTCGGTTGGCGCGGCATGTTCAGCGCACTCGCCGCGGCATCGGCGGCGGCCGCGCTCGCGGTGTTCTTCATCGTCCCGGAAAAGGCGCTGCCCGGCGGCCCGCAGTCTTTGCGCGACCAGTTCAGCGGCTTTGCTCGCATCTATAGCAGCGCGACCTTCTGGCGCATCGTGCTGCCGATGGTCGTCGGCCAGGCAACGTATCTCGCGCTGCAGGGATTGTGGCTAGGGCCCTGGCTCTATGACGTGGCGCAGCTCGAGCGCCCGCAGGTCGCGCACTACCTGCTGATAACCGTGCTCGGCTACATCGGCGGATCGCTTTTCTTCGGCGTCATGGCGGACCGCGTGGCGCACTACGGCGTGTCGCGCCTCCAGGTCTACAAGATCGGGCTGTTCATCGCGCTCGCGATGCTCGCGCTGATCGCCGCCGGCGTTCACAAGGCGCTCGGCCTGCTGCTCGCGCTCTATGCGTTCGCAGGCATCTCGAGCTCGCTCGCCTACGCGCTTCTCACGCCCCTTTTTCCACCGGAAATGACCGGGCGCGTCAGCACGGCGTCGAACGTCCTGATGTTCGCCTTGTCGTTCATGGTGCAATGGGGAATCGGGATAGCGCTGAGGCTCTATCCGGTGATCGACGGACGCTATGCGGCCGCCGGTTACACGGCGGCATTCACGACCTTGGCTCTGCTGCAGCTCGCTGCGCTCGCCTGGCTCGCGCCGATGCGAGCGCCGCAATTCGGGGACGGAGCCCGAACTGCCGGCAGGGGAACCCTGCCGTAGTTCGGGCCGGCGCGGCTTTTATCCGCCGCGCTTGTAGACGATTTTCTTCGTGCCGCCGTCGCAGGTGCCGACGACCTTGCCTTCGGCCTGCGCGTCCTTGTCGACGATCGCGAGCGTGAAGTTTTCGACGCCGTTCTTCTTGATCTTGTCCTCAATCTCGGTCTTCAGCTCGCCGCATTCCTTTCTCTGCGACTGCGCCCACGTGCTGCTAACCGAGAGACCCAGCACCATTGCCGCGATGATCATCTTGCCCATTTTTTCCCCCTTGCCGCCTTTTCCCAGTCGGCTCCGTTGAACTTGCGAACCTTCGTTCCCTTGACGGTACCCGGATCCAGGCAACGCACGTTCACGCTGACCCCGTCCGGATGCGACCGCGGTACATAGAATGACTTTATCCCGCAGACTTTGCAAAAGAAATGCTTGGCAGCCCCGGTATTGAACCGGTAGGTGGCGAGCCCCCGGTGGCCTTTAAGCAACGTGAAATGCGCCTTATCGACGATCAGGTGCAGGAAGCCGGTCTTGCGGCAGATCGAGCAGTTGCAGTCCTGGACCGTGATGCGCGCCGGCGCGCGTACCTGGAAGCGGACGGCGCCGCAGTGGCAGCCGCCCTCGTGCGTGATCTCTAGAAGCGCCCGCCGAGCCAAAACAGCGCCATGGTCGCCGCCGCGAGCGTCAGCATCAGCGCCAGCAAACCGTAGCGGCGAAAGGCGCCATTCGGCTTGAAGTACAGGCTCCGGATAGCGTCGTCGCGTCCGCCCATCCACAGCCAGTCCGGGCCGGCCTTGTTGACCACGCGCGGATTGAAGATGCCGATCAAGAACGACACAAGCGCGCCCAGCGTGCTGCAGAACACCATTGTCCGGATTCCTCCCAGCGACCTGTCGCATTATGAACGATAGACCGCGAAATGGCAGCGTCGCTGATCGGCGACGCGACGCCGACCGACCATAATAGGCGGCTCGTGTTGAAGACCACCATCGCCGGCAGCCTGCCGAAGCCTTCGTGGCTCGCCGAGCCGGCGAAGCTCTGGCCGGCCTGGCGCTCGGGCGGCGAGGAGCTCGCCCAGGCCAAGCGCGATGCCACGCTCCTGTGGCTCAAAGCGCAGGAAGACGCCGGCGTGGAGATCGTCACGGACGGCGAGCAGTCGCGCCAGCACTTCGTGCACGGCTTCCTCGAGGCGGTCGAGGGCATCGACTTCTCGCGCAAAGTGAAGATGGGCATCCGGAACAACCGCTACGAGGCCATGGTGCCGGTGGTGACCGGGCCGCTCCGCCTGAAGGGTCGCGTACACGAGACGGAAGCGCGTCTTGCACGCGCCCATACGCAGCGGCAGCTCAAGTTCACCTTGCCGGGGCCGATGACGATCGTCGACACCATTGCGGACGAGCACTATCGCGACAAGGTGAAGCTGGCGATGGCGTTCGCCGAGCTCCTCAACCAGGAAGCACGTGCGCTCGAGAAGGACGGGGTCGACGTGATCCAGTTCGACGAGCCGGCGTTCAACGTCTACATGGACGACGTCAAACGCTGGGGCATCACCGCGCTCGAGCGCGCCGCCAAGGGACTGAAGTGCACGACCTGCGTGCATATCTGCTACGGCTACGGCATCCCCGCCAATCTCGACTGGAAACGCACGCTGGGCGACGAATGGCGGCAGTACGAGGAGATCTTCCCGGCGCTCGCGAAGAGCAGGATCGACCAGGTGTCGCTCGAGTGCATCCACTCCAAGGTGCCGATCGAGCTCCTCAAGCTGCTCAAAGGCAAAGACGTGCTGATCGGCGTGATCGATGTCGCGAGCGACGCGCTGGAAACGCCGCAGCAGGTGGCGAAGGTCATCGCCGCCGCGGCGAAATATGTTGCCCCGAGGCGCCTTTATCCGTGCACCAACTGCGGCATGGCGCCCATGGATCGCGAGCTGGCATTGAAGAAATTACAAGCGCTGGTCGCCGGCACCGCGCTCGCCCGGAAGCGGCTCAGATAACGCCCGACCCGACGTTCGCGCCGCGGGGCATGGTGGCCTCGCCCCATGCGCTTGCTTCCGCCGCCGGTGCCGATGTGCTGCGCGCGGGCGGCAGCGCAGTCGACGCGGCCATCGCCACGGCAGCGGCGCTCGGCGTCCTCTATCCGCACATGTGCGGCATCGGTGGCGATGCGTTCTGGCTGGTCTACGACGCCAAAGAGAAGCGCGTGGCCTATCTCGACGGCGGCGGGCGCGCGGCTGCGTCAGCAACGCTCGAGCGCTTCCGCGGCCAGGCGGAGATCCCGTTTCGCGGCATCACGCCCGCGACGCTCACCACGCCGGGCGCCGTGGCGAGCTTCTGCGAAGCGCACGCACGCCACGGCCGCCTGCCGCTTTCGCGCTGCCTGCAGGACGCCGTCCATTACGCGCGCGAGGGCTACCCGGTCACCGCGCGCCTTGCACGCTGGATCGCGGACACTGCGCTCGAGCTGGCAGGGGACTACGCGTCCGGCGCGCTCTTCCTGTCCGGCGGCGGCGCCCCGTTGCCTGGAGCGCGGCTGCGCAACGTAGCGCTCGCGCGCACGCTGGAGGCCATCGGCGCCGAAGGCCGTACCGGCTTCTATGAAGGCGAGGTGGCGCGCGCGCTCGGCCGCTTCTCCGCCGAGCGCGGCGGCTTCTTCCGTGCCGAGGACCTCGCCGCGCAGAGCGCCTATTGGGGCGAGCCGATCCGCGGCAGCTACCGCGGCGTGACCGTCTACGAAACACCGGCGCCAACGCAGGGCTTCACGGTGCTCGAGATGCTGAACCTGATCGAGCCGCTCGAGCTCGGCCCGTATCTCGGCGCCGACCATGTGCATCTTCTCGTGCAGGCAAAGCAGCTCGCCTATCAAGACCGCGACCGCTGGCTTGCCGATCCCAAGTTCGCCAACGTGCCCATCGACCGGCTGATATCCAAGGCGTATGCGGCCGAGCGCCGTCGTCTCATCGATCCCCGGCGCGCGCTCGCCTGGGACGACGTGCCCTCCAGCGACCTGAAAGGCGACACCGTCTACGTCGCCGCGGTGGATGGCGATGGCAACGCAGCATCGCTCAGCTTCAGCCTCTACGGCATCTTCGGCGCCTGCGTCACCGACCCTGTCACCGGCGTAGTGCTGCAGAACCGCGCTGCCTACTTCTCGCTCGATCCGGCGCATCCGAATAGGCTGCAACCCGGCAAGGTGCCGCTGCACACCCTGATCGCATCGCTCGCATTCCGCGAGGATCGCCTGTGGGCCGCGCTCGGCTGCATGGGCGCGGATGGCCAGCCGTAGATCCACCTGCACACCTACGTGGCGCTGATCGACTGCGGCCTCGAC
>JAEKLK010000063.1 GCA_019509895.1 Betaproteobacteria bacterium
CTGGTGCGCGCCGACGCGCTCGCAGAGCTGGCGCGCGAGCTCGAGCTGGCGCCGCTCGTGCGCCTCGGCGAAGGCGAGCTTGCCGCCTCGGCAGAGCCGCGTCCCTCGATCCTGGCCGATGCGCTGGAAGCGCTCTTCGGCGCCGTATTGCTCGACGGCGGCTACCCGGCGGCCCGCGACGCGGTGCTCGCTGCTTTCGCCACGCGCCTCGAGCGCTTGGATCCGGAACGCGCCGCCAAGGACGCGAAGACCGAGCTTCAGGAAAAACTGCAGGCGGCGCGCCGGCCGCTGCCGGTCTACCGCCTGGTCTCGGTGCAGGGCGCGGCGCACCGGCAATCGTTCGAGGTCGAATGCAACGCCGGGGAGGTGAGCGCGCGCGGCAGCGGCAGCTCGCGCCAACGCGCCGAGCAGGAGGCGGCGCGAGCGCTGCTCGAGCGCCTCGCCGGATGAGCGGCCGCTGCGGCACGGTGTCGCTCGTCGGACGGCCGAATACCGGCAAGTCGAGCCTGCTCAACCGCCTCGTGGGCGAGAAGCTCTCGATCGTCTCGCCCCGGCCGCAGACCACCCGCCATCTCGTGCGCGGCATCGTCACGGTGCCCGGTTGCCAGTACATCTTCGTCGACGCGCCCGGCAACCCGCCGCGGCTGAAAAGCGTGCTGCACAAGGCGCTGAACCGCCGCGTCGGCCAGGCGGCGAGCGAAGCCGATGTAGTGCTGTTCGTGGTGGAGGCGCAGCGCTTCGGGCCCGAAGACCGCGCCGCTCTTGAACGCATCCCGCCGGCACAGAAAACCATCGCCGTCGTCAACAAGGTGGACACGGTGAAGCGCGCGAGCCAGCTGATCCCGTTCCTCGACCGCCTTGGCAGGACGCGCGACTTCATCGCCGTGGTGCCGGTCAGCGCGCGCACCGGCAGGAACGTGCCCGAGCTGCTGCGCGTGCTGGCACAGGCGCTGCCCGAGGGGCCTGCGGCCTACCCGGAGGACCAGCTCACCGATCGCGACGAGCGCTTCTTCGCCGCCGAGATGCTGCGCGAGCAGCTGTTCGCGGCGCTCGGCGAGGAGTTGCCCTACCGCTGCGAGGTCATCATCGAGAGCTTCAAGGAGGAGGGCAATCTGCGCCGCATCGAGGCCTCGATCCTGGTCGAGCGTCAGAGCCAGAAGGCGATCGTCCTCGGCAAGGGCGGCGAGCGCCTGAAGGCCATGGCGAGCGCGGCGCGCCGCGAGCTCGAGCGGCTCTTCCAGGGCAAGGTCTATCTCGGCGTGTGGGTCAAGGTGCGCCGCGCCTGGACGGATGACGCGCGCGTCCTGCGACAATTGGGCTATGAGTAAAAACGGCGCAACGGCGGAATGAAGAAGCGCGTCGACCAGGAACCGGGCTACGTGCTGCACACGTACCCCTACAAGGAGACGAGCCTCATCGTCGAGGCCTTCACGCGCCGCCATGGCCGCGTGGCGCTGCTCGCCCGCGGCGCCCGCCGTCCACGCTCGGCGATGCGCGGCGTGCTGCTCGCCTTCTATCCCCTGCGCATGGGTTGGAGCGGTTCGGCGGAGCTCGCGACGCTGGTCTCAGCGGAGTGGGCGGGCGGCTTGCCGCCCCTCGCCGGGCGCGGGCTGATGTGCGGCTTTTATCTTAACGAGCTGATCCTGCGGTTACTGCCGCGCGAAGACCCTCACGAGGCGCTGTTCGACGCCTACGGCGAAGCGCTGGCGCGGCTGGCGGCAGCGGAACGCGTTCCGGCGCTGCTGCGCAGCTTCGAGAAGCGCCTGCTCGCGGAGCTCGGCTACGCGCCGATGTTCGATCGCGATGCGCAGAGCGGCGCGCCGATCGAAAGCCATGGCGACCTCGTCATCAGCGGCCGTACGCTCCTCGACCTCGCCGCCGACGACTACAGCCGCAGCGAGACGCGCGACGAGGCACGCTATCTGATGCGCGCGCTCATCGGCCAGCGCCTGCACGGCCAGGTGCTGCATACCCGCAGCGTCCTCATGGAGCTGAACGAGCTGTGATCGCGCACCTATGATCGAGTTGGGCGTCAACATCGACCACGTCGCCACCGTGCGCCAGGCGCGGCGCACTTACGAGCCCGATCCGGTGTGGGCCGCCGTCGAGGCGCACCTCGGCGGCGCCGACGGCATCACCTGCCACCTGCGCGAGGACCGCCGCCACGTCCAGGACGAGGACGTGCGCCGCCTGCGCGAGCTGACGCATATCCGTCTCAACCTGGAGATGGCCGCCACTGAGGAGATGGTCGACATCGCCTGCCGCATCAAGCCGGAAATGGCGATGCTGGTGCCCGAAGGCCGGGTGGAGATCACCACCGAAGGCGGATTGGACATCGCGGCGCAGGAGAGCCGCCTCAAGGTCGCGGTGAGGCGCCTGGCGGATGCGGGCATCCGGGTTTCGGTGATCGGCGCCACGGTCTGCGAGATCCACACAGGGCCCTATGCGCACACGTTCCATTCGCGCGGACGCGACGCCGAGAGCCCGGCGGTGGTCGCGGAGCTGGAGCGCATCCAGCGCGCCGGCGACGCGATCCGCAAGCTCGCCATGCGCTTCAATGCCGGACATGCGCTCAACTATTTCAACGTGCAGCCGATCGCCGCGCTGAATGGCGTGCGCGAGCTGCACATCGGCCACGCCATCGTCAGCCGCGCCGTATTCGTCGGCATGCGAGAGGCGGTGCGCGAGATGAAGAGCCTGATCCTGCGCGCCGCGCGATGATTTTTGGAGTCGGCACGGATGTGGTGGACATCCCGCGCATCGAGGCCGCGCTCAAGCGCTACGGCGAGCGCTTCGCGCGGCGCATCCTCTGTCCGCCGGAGCTCGCGCGCTTCGAGAAGCACCGGTTGCCGGCGAACTATCTCGCCAAGCGCTTCGCCGCCAAGGAGGCGTTCACCAAGGCGCTCGGCACCGGCATCAAGGCGCCGGCGAACTGGCACGGCGTCTGGGTGCGCAACCTCGCCTCTGGCCAGCCGGTGCTCGAGTTCTCCGATGCGCTGCAGCGCTATCTCGATGCAAAAGGCGTCACCTCGGCGCACGTCTCGCTCTCGGATGAGCGCGGCGTGGCTTTCGCGACGGTGATCCTCGAGTGCGCAAAGTAAAGCTGCCGCCCGGGCCGGTCGTGGTCGACGTGCTGGGCACGGCATTGACGGACGAAGACCGCAGCCGCATGCGCCATCCCGCCGCCGGCGCGGTGGTTCTCTTCGCGCGCAACTACGAGAACCCGGAGCAGCTCGCGGCGCTCACTGCCGATATCGAGCGCCTGCGCGAGCCGGCGCTGCCGGTGTGCGTCGATCACGAAGGCGGGCGCGTGCAGCGCTTCCGCGATGGATTTACCGCCATCCCGCCCATGCGGACGCTGGGGAAGCTGTGGGATCGCGACCGCGATGCGGCCAGGGAGGCGGCCGCCTCTATCGGCTACATCATCGCGGCGGAGCTCGGCGCGCACGGTGTTGACTTCAGCTTCGCACCGGTGCTCGACCTCGACTACGGCGGCAGCTCGGTGATCGGCGACCGCGCGCTGCATTTCGATCCGACCGCGGTCGGCGCGCTCGCCGCGAGCCTGGTGCGCGGCCTCGCGCAGGGCGGCGTCGCCGCCGTGGCCAAGCATTTCCCCGGTCACGGCTATGCCGAGGCCGATTCGCATGTCGCCGTGCCGCGCGACGAGCGCGCCTTCAAGGAAATCCTGAGAAAAGACATCGCGCCGTACAAGCCGGTGATCGAGGCAGGCCTTGCCGCCGTGATGCCGGCGCATGTCATTTACCCGCAGGTCGACGCCAATCCGGCCGGCTATTCGCGCCACTGGCTGCACGACGTGCTGCGCGGCCAGCTCGGCTTCCAGGGCATCATCTTCAGCGACGACCTGTCGATGGAAGGCGCGGCGGTCGCCGGAGATCCGCCGGAGCGGGCACGTGCCGCCATCGAAGCCGGATGCGACATGGTGCTTCTATGCAATGACCCGGCGGGGCTGGACGAGCTGCTCGAGTCGCTCAAGGAGGTGCCGCTTGCGAATCCCGAGCGGCTCGAGCGGATGAGGAAGCAGGGCGGGCGCGACCTGCGCAAGAGCGTCGCCTATCGCGAGGCGCAGCAGGCGCTCACGCAGCTCGCCTGAGTATCAGGACGTTGCCGGCGACCGATATGGCGATGCCGACCCACGTCAATGGGTGGAAGCGGAAGCCTTCGAACACGGCGGAGAGCAGCAGCGCGACGACCGGCACCATGACGCCGATATAGCCGGCGCGCGCGGCGCCGATCCGCTTGAGGAGCGTGAGGTAGCTCGCGAACGCGGCGATCGAGCCGAGCAGCGCGAGATAAGCGAGCGACAGGAGATACGCCGGCGTCGTATCGAAAGCGAGCGCGCTGCCGCTCGCGACGCCGACTGCGAGCGCGCTCAGCGCGCCGTACAGCATGCCCCACGCCATGCCCTGCCACAACGGCACGCCGGTGCGCTGGTTGCGGTAGGCGATCATGCTGCCCAGCGACGCGACCAGAACGCTGATGGCGGTGAACAGGGCGCCGGTGACGGTGTCCGTGCTGTCCTGCAGCCGCGCGAGCTCGGGATAGAACACCACGACGATGCCGGCGATGCCGAGAAAAGAGGCGAGTGCCACCCGCGGCGTCATGGGCGTGCCGAAGAAGAGCCGCATGCCGAGCATGCCGAGGAGCGGACTCGCCGAGTAGCCGACCGCGACGAGGCCTGAGACGACATGCTGCTCGGCGTAATAGACGAGGACGTAGCCGACGCCGAACGTGGTGAGGCCGAAGAGCGCGAGCCAGCCATGCTCTTTCGCGCTGAAGCGCAGCGGCAGCCGGCGAACCAGGCACCAGGCGAAGAGCAGCGCCGAGGCGAGGAGAAAGCGGTATGCCACGCTCATCTCGGGCGGCACCGTGCCGAGCTGGAACGTGATCGCGATCCAGGTGGTGCTCCAGATCGCGACGCACGCGACGAAGTACCGCGCTAGGCACGCTCCATGTAGGTGCCTTCGGCGGTGTCGATCTTGATCTTCTCGCCCCTGTTGATGAAGGGCGGCACTTGCACCGTGATGCCGGTCTCCATCTTCGCCGGCTTGAAGCTGTTGGTCGCCGTGGAGTTCTTGATGCCGGGCTCCGTGTCGATCACTTCCAGCACCACCGATGGCGGCAGCTCGATGCCGATGGCGCGGCCGTTGTAGAAGTTGATCTGCACGTCGGTGTTGGGCAGCAGGTAGCCCGCCTGGCCCTCGAGGAACTCCGCGGGCAGCGACAGCTGCTCGTAGTTTTCCTTGTCCATGAAGACGTACATGTCGCCGTCCTGGTAGAGGTACTGCATGTCGCGCGGGTCGACGAACGCGCGCTCGACCTTGTCCTCGGTGCGGAAGCGCTGGTTGGTCTTGGTGCCGGTCTCGATGTCTTTCATCTCCACCTGCATGAAGGCGCCGCCACGCCCGCCGACGTGCACGTGATAGCTCTTCAGCACGCGCCAGACGCGCTTGTCCCATTCGAGGAGATTGCCGGGACGGATTCCGACTGCTTCGACCTTGGCCATGGGAAACGCTCTTTTGCCGCTGGGAAAAAGGGCGAAATTTTACACGTTTTATAATCGAATCATCGTCTTCGATCTATCCAGCGGTGCCTTTCGACCCTAAATCGTTCGTCGCCGGGCTGCCCAATCTGCCCGGCGTCTACCGCATGCTCGGCAAGGATGGCGAGGCTCTCTACGTCGGCAAGGCGCGCGACCTCAAGAAACGCGTCGCCTCGTACTTCCAGAAGCAGGCGCAGAGCCCGCGCATCGAGATGATGCTCTCCCAAGTGGTGGCGATGGAGGTGACCGCGACACGCTCCGAGGGCGAGGCGCTGCTCCTCGAAAACAACCTGATCAAGAGCCTCGATCCGCGCTACAACATCCTCTTTCGCGACGACAAGTCCTATCCGTATCTGATGGTCACCGGCCACCACTATCCGCGGCTCGGATTCCACCGCGGCGCGAAGGACAAGAAGCATCGCTATTTCGGCCCGTTTCCACACGCGTACGCGGTACGCGAATCAATTCAGCTCCTGCAGCGCGTCTTCCGCCTGCGGACCTGCGAAGATACGGTGTTCGAGAACCGCTCGCGCCCCTGCCTGCTCCACCAGATTCACCGGTGCACGGCGCCGTGCACCGGCAAGATCGCGCCGGAGGTGTATGCCGAGGATGTCGCGAATGCGGTGCTGTTCCTGCAGGGCCGGGAAGACGACGTGATCAAGGGGTTGACCGAAAAGATGCAACGTGCGGCGGACGAACGGCATTACGAGCAGGCGGCGATCTATCGCGACCAGGTCCGCACGCTGGCGCGCGTTCAGGCGCGCCAGTACGTCGAGTCGCACCGCGGTGTCGAGGCCGATGTGGTGGCGTGCGTGATCGAGCGCGGCATCGCCTGCGTCAACCTGGTCATGATCCGCGCCGGCCGCCACGTCGGCGACCGCAGCTTCTTCCCCGCCAATGCGCAGGGCGCGGAGCCGGCGGAAGTCGTGGCGGCGTTTCTCGAGCAGCACTATCTCGAGCAGCCGCTGCCGGGCCTGGTGATTGCGAGCGATCCGGTCGAGCTCGAGAACGTCAACGCGGTGACGCCGTCGCATGGCGAGCGCAAGGTCTGGCTCGACATGGCGCGCAAGAACGCGCTGCTCGCGATTGCGCAGCATGTGCGCGACCGCACAACGCAGGAGACGCGCTTGAGCGCGCTGCGCGAGGTGCTTTCGCTTCCCGAAGGCGCCGGGCGCATCGAGTGCTTCGACATCAGCCACACCATGGGCGAGGCGACCGTCGCCTCGTGCGTCGTCTATGACCGAGAGCAGATGCAGAAATCCGAGTACCGGCGCTTCAATATCCGCGGCGTCACGCCGGGTGACGATTACGGCGCCATGCGCCAGGTGCTCGAGCGCCGCTATGAGCGCGTGACAGCCGAGGCGGGCAGGGTGCCGGATCTCGTGCTGATCGATGGTGGCAAGGGTCAGGTCGGTGTCGCCCGCGCGGTACTCGCCGACCTCGGCCTGCACCAGTTGTGCGTGGTGGGCGTGGCCAAAGGTCCCGAGCGCAAGCCCGGGCTGGAAGAGCTGATCATCGAGTCGGACTCGCGCAGCCTGCAGCTCGCGCCTTCGCACCCGGCGCTGCACCTCATCCAGTCGATCCGCGACGAGGCGCATCGCTTCGCCATCGTCGGCCACCGCGCTCGCCGCGGCAAAAAGCGCACGACTTCCATGCTGAACGAAATTCCCGGCATCGGCGCGAAGCGCCGCCAGGCGCTGATCGAGCACTTCGGCGGCCTGCGCGGCGTGCAGGCGGCCGCGATCGACGACATCGCCAAGGTGGAAGGCATCAGCCGTCCGCTCGCCGAGCGCATCTATAGGCATCTGCACGATTCGGCGGCGGCGTGATCATGCTCAACGTTCCGAACGTCATCACGCTCTCGCGCATCATCCTGATCCCGCTGATCATCGGCATCTACTACCTGCCGTACGACTGGCTCTCCGACCACGGCAAAAACACCACCGCGACGTTGGTCTTCATCCTGGCGGCGGCGACCGACTGGCTCGACGGATACCTGGCGCGTCGCCTGAACCAGATGTCGGCGTTCGGCGAATTCCTCGACCCGGTGGCCGACAAGCTGATCGTCACCGGCGCGCTGATCATCCTGGTCTATCTGCAGCGCGTCGACATGCTGGTCGCGCTGATCATCATCGGCCGCGAGATCGGCATCTCGGCGCTGCGCGAGTGGATGGCCAAGGTGGGCCAGGCCAAGAGCGTCGCCGTGGCGTTCATCGGCAAGCTGAAAACGGTGAGCCAGATGACCGCGATCCCGCTCCTTCTGTACCACGAGGAGCTGATCCTCGGGCTGCCGGACGCCCAGTGGCTCGGGACGGTGCTGATCAATATCGCCGCGGTGCTTACGGTGGCGTCGATGCTTTACTACTTGCGCAAGGCCCTGCCTTTCGCGGCGGTTCGCGCTTGATATAATTCGCACACTTGCGGGAATAGCTCAGTTGGTAGAGCGCAACCTTGCCAAGGTTGAGGTCGCGAGTTCGAGACTCGTTTCCCGCTCCACGATTCCGAAGGGAAGGCCCGATGCGGAGAACGAGAGCCTTCCCTTTCTCGTAGGCAGGGCGGGATGGCAGAAGGGTCATGCAGCGGCCTGCAAAGCCGTCTATGCCGGTTCGAGTCCGACTCCCGCCTCCAAGACCCGCCTCAGCTCTTGCGCTGCCGTCCCTCACAAGTGAAGTGCGTCGGCTGTCAAGTGAAATCCCGAGTTCCGTCAGAAAAGAATTGTGATGACCGGAGCGCGCGCGGACGGTAAATTGCCAGCCATGGAAAAGAGGTCGGTGCACGAGATTCTCGAGCAGGCGGAAAAGCTGCTGGGCCGCAAGGAAATTGCGACCGGCCTCAAGGTCAGAGAAGAGCTGGTCAAGTCCTGGTCTGAAGGCAGCGGCACACTGTCGGACAGTCATCTGCTACGCCTTGCGGATTTGCTGGCGAAGTACGCCGAAGCCAACAAGTAGACCTGCCCTAGTCCGGTCATACCAGAGAGCGTGGGGTGAACCGGCGGAGCCGTGCTTCGCCTGACGTCTCTTAACCTTTGCGTCTAACTCGGCGCCGAGGGCGCGACGCAATAATCGCCGGGTGGCCCCGCGCCGAGTAGATCCCCACGCCGATTTTGCCGGCCAGCTCGAGCACCTTGCGAGCGTGGCCACGCTGTCCGCGAAGCTGAGCACGCTCGAGAGTGAGTTCTCCGCGGCGCGCGGCGTCGAAGGGTGCGCTCTTCATGCGGACCGAGCGGCCGGTTGAAGCGCTCGAATGCGGAGTTGGAGTTCTGTTCGATGTCGTCCGCGTGGCCTTGCATGGGATTTCCGATGTTCTCCATATCGCCCCCCGTGTTCCCAAATGACAGTGTGCCGCGTGCACCCCGTCGGCATGATGAAGCGCTTGATTTCTTGCAAGTCCCGCCGGCTTTCGTATGAAAGACGCGACAGAAGTTGAACGAACGTCAGGCCGCGATGGCGGCGGGCGCAGACTGAAAGTGAAAACCTTCCTTGGTTCGTAGCCGAGATCCGTAGCCGACCCGGACGAGCAGGCGCAAGACCCGCCGCCCGGCTCTCTGCCAGTCCCAGCTCCTTGCCTTGGCGCGCAGGGAATGCCGGTCCGGCGGGCACCGTCGACGCGCATTATTCCGGCAACGCTTGCAAAAGGTGCCATGGCTATCGGCATGCTGCAGTTGCGCGACAGGCCGGCCGGACTACATCGGGCGTGCCCTACAATCGGCGGCACGGCGCCCGGGTGGCGGAACAGGTAGACGCAGCGGACTTAAAATCCGCCGGCGCAAGCCGTGCCGGTTCGATTCCGGCCCTGGGCACACCGAACGCATAGCCGGCACAAGGGGACGGCGTGGGGCACAGCGCTTGCTGGGCGAAATCCCGCATGGACGTTGCACCGCGATCGATGCAGGAGCGCGACCCGGACCTCGAGCGCTGGGCCCGCGAGCTCGGCGTGACCTACGAGGAGCTGCGCTCGACGCTCAATTACGCGGGGCCGACGTTCAGGGACCTCGCCCGCTCGAGCGAAGCCTTGCGCGCCGGGTCGGCGTCCATCCCGTCGTAGAAGATGTAATCGAAGCTCCCGTCGTAGGAGACGACGCGGGCCGGGTTGCCCATCACCATCGCGCGCGCCGGCACCGAGCGGGTGACCACCGATCCGGCGCAGATCACGGCGTCGTCGCCGACGGTGATGCGCCCGACGATGATCGAATGCGCGCCGATGAACACACGGTTGCCGATCACCGGCGCGCCGCGGTTGTCGCCGCTGCCGGCGACGCCAACGGTCACGTTTTGGGCCAGGCTGCAGTTATGGCCGATACGCGACGGGGGCGCGACGATGATCGAGCCGTAGTGGCCGATATAGAGCCCTTCGCCGATCTCGCACTGCGGCGGCAAGCTAATGCCGGTAACGATCTCGATCAGCTTCTGCGCGAGCGCGATGAACGGCCGGGCGAGCCGCGTCCGCAGCAGCGCGGCGCGCGACACTCGGTAGACGCAGCTTGCCCAGAAACCCTGGGTGAGGAACACCGTGCGCAGCGCCGGGTCCGCGGTGACGCGGTAGCGGCGGAAATCGCGATAGATGTGCCGCCACCACGGCGTGTGGTGCAACTCCAGGTGTGAGCCGTCTCCGACCTGCACCCAGGTGGCGTTCGCCTTATGCCTAGCTGCCTGGCGCATCGACGAGGAGCGGCGCCTCGTGCTGATAGCGCGTGGTGCGGCGTCGCCCGGCGATGTCGCGGAAGACATCCAGCACCTGCCCGACGCTCAGTCCGGCCGCGGGCGCCACCGCTTCGGCCGGAATGCCCTGGTCGAGCGCATACATGCAAAGGTCGAGCGTGCGCAGCGAGATGCCGAAGAAGAACTCCTCCTGCGTCTGCGCGAGCGAATACGTATCGGTGGTCGGCGCACGGCTGCGGATCTCCTCCGGCACGCCGAGGTAGGCCGCCAGCTGGTAAACCTGCGATTTGTAGAGATGCGCGATCGGCTTCACGTCGGCCGCGCCGTCGCCGTTCTTGACGAAGAACCCCTGGTCGTACTCCAGGCGGTTGGGGGTGCCTGCCACCGCGAACTGCAGCCGATCGGCGTGGTAATACTCGATCTGCTTGCGCGTGCGCTGCTTCATGTTGGTGGTGGCGACGATGCCGAGGTAGACCTCCGGTGGCATGCGCGCCTCCCTTTCTTCGCCGTGCGGGCCGCGCACGACCAGATGAAAGACGTTGTAGCCCGCCGTGCCGCCGGCCTTGCGCAGCACGACCTTGGAGCGCCAGCCCGGGCCGTATTCCGGAACCACGCGGCGGATGAACTCGTCGCGGCGGCGATAGCAGCCTGCCCCGTTCAGGATCGGCGTGATGTCCTCGAGCACCGTCGGCATGCCCAGTGACTCCGCCACCGCGCGCCCGAGGCGCAGGCTGTCCGGATCGGAATCCTGCTCGGGCATGAAGATGCCGAGTACGTTCTCGGCGCCGAAGGCGCGCGCGGCGAGCGCCGCCACCACGCTCGAATCCACGCCGCCCGACAGGCCGAGCACCAGGCCTTTGCGCCGCAGGCGCTTGAGCACCTGGGCGCGCAGCGCGGTGGCGATGCGCTCGACCTCGGCAGCGGCGTCGAGTGTGAGGGCGAAGGCTTGCAGACGCGCGTTCATGCCGCGAGCAGCTCCTTTCTGGCGATCTTGCCGTTTTCGCTCTTGGGCAGCTGATCGCGGAACTCGACGTACTTCGGCACCATGAACTCCTCCAGCCGCGCGCTGCATTGCCTGATGACGTCGCGCTCGGCGACGCGCTCGTCAGCCGCCACGATGGCCTTGATTGCGTTGCCGAGAATCGGATCGGGCACGCCGATCACGGCGACTTCACGCACGCCGGCGAGCTCGTAGATCACGTTCTCGACTTCCTTCGGGCTCACCTTCTCGCCGCGGGTCTTGATGATGTCGTCCTTGCGGCTGACGAAGTACAGATAACCCTCCTGGTCGGCGCGGAAGAGATCTCCG
>JAEKLK010000064.1 GCA_019509895.1 Betaproteobacteria bacterium
CTTCACGCCCCTCGAGCCGCTGCTCGGCAACAAGGAGATCTCGGTACGCACGGGGTTGCCGAAGCCGACGGTGTCGCGCCTGACCTATACGCTGACCAAGCTCGGCTACCTTCGGCACAACATGCGGCTGGGCAAATACCAGCTCGGGTCCGCGGTGCTGTCGATCGGCTATCCGCTGCTCGCGTCGATGAACGTGCGCCAGGTAGCGCGCCCGCTCATCAAGGAGCTCGCGGACTATTGCAACGGCTCGGTGTCGATGGGCGTGCGCGATCGCCTGTCGATGGTTTACGTCGAGTCGTGCCGCAGCGGCAACGGCATCACCACGCTGCCGGACATCGGCACCTCGGTGCCGATCTCGCAGTCGGTGATTGGCCGGGCGTTTCTCGCCGCCTGCACGCCGCCGGAGCGCGAGGCGGTGCTGAACCAGATGAAGGTCAAGGATCCGGAAGCGCACCGCAAGTACCGGCCGTCGATCGACAAGTCGCTCGACGACATCCGCGCGCGCGGCTTCTGCGCCTCGAGCGGGGAGCTGCACCGCGAGGTGAATGCGGTCGGCGTGCCGATGCGCCGCACCGTCGACGGCGAGATCGTCGCCTTCAACTGCATCGTGCCGGCGTTCATGATGAAGAAGGGACAGCTCGAGGACGACCTCGGCCCGCGCCTCGTCGCCATGGTGCGCAACATCGAGGCGTCGCTCGGCCTGCACTGAGCGCAGGCGCATAGCCGGGCAGAGTTCGGGCACCGTTCCCGCGGGCTCCGTTCCCTTCGCTCGACCGTGAAGCAGCTGCTCGCCTATTTCCGCGAGCTCGATGCCGAGGCGCAGCGCGCCGCGATCACCGCGTTGCGCGTCGTCCTGATCCTCGCGATGGCCTGGATTCTGCAGGCGGTGGTCAATCGCCTGATCCGCATTTTCCGGCGCTACATGCAGGCGAAGGCGCCGAGCCTCGACGAGCGGGCGCGCATCGAAACGCTGGCGCGCGTCTTTCGCAACACCGCGGCGATCGTCATCGTCATCGTTGCCGGGACGCTGGTGCTGGGCGAGCTCGGCATCTCGATCGCCCCGATCCTCGCCACCGCTGGCGTCGCCGGCGTCGCGATCGGCTTCGGCGCGCAGAGCCTGATCAAGGATTACTTCACCGGCGTCTTCCTGCTGCTCGAAGATCAGATTCGCCAGGGCGATGTGGTCGAGGTCGCCGGCAAGAGCGGCCTGGTCGAGGAGATCACGCTGCGCTACGTCCGCCTGCGCGACTTCGAGGGCCACGTGCACTACATCCCGAACGGCGAGATCAAGGTGGTGAGCAACCGCACGCGCGGTTACGCGCAGGCGGCGATCGAGGTCGGCGTCGACTACAGCGCCGATATCGATCAGGCGCTCGCGGTGATGCGCGAGGTCGGCAGCGCGATGCGCGCCGATGCGAACTGGCAGGCGAAGCTCGCCGACGAGCCGGAGGTACTCGGCGTCGAGCGCCTGGACAATTCCGCCGTCGTGCTGCGCTGCCGGGTGAAGGTGGTGCCGGCCAACGAGCAGTGGAATGTGAAGCGCGAATACCTGAAGCGGCTGAAAAGTGCCTTCGAGGAGCGCGGCATCCAGATTCCCTTCCCGCAGCTCACCGTGCACCTGCCCGATTCGCGGGCCACGCGGAAATGATCTCGTGCAGGCGGCGCACGCCATCGGTCAGGGCCGCCGGCCCGGGCTGCAGGATCTCGGCTGACTTCACCTCGTGGAGCTGGCGCTCGCGCACCGCGGGTACCGCGTCCCATCCCGGCCGCGCGGCGACCCGCTCCGGCCTGAACTTCTTGCCGCACCACGACGCGATGATGATGTCCGGCGCGCGCTCGAGCACCGCGTGCGGCTGCACGATGCGGCCGGTGGCTGCCTGCGAGCGCGACAGTTCGGCGAAGACATCCTCGCCGCCCGCGATACCGACGAGCTCGCTCACCCAGCGAATCGCGCTGATCTGCGGCTCGTCCCATTCCTCGAAGTAGACGCGCGGCCGGCGCGGCAGGTGGGCCGCCGTGTCGCGAATATCTTCCAGCCCGCGCTCGAGCTCGCGCGCCAGTACGGCGCCCCGCTCGGCGGCCCCCACCAGCGACGAGAGCACCAGCACCATGGAGAGGATCTCGTCCACCGAGCGCTGGTTGAAGAGCACCACGTTCAGCCCCGCCTTGGCCAGGTCGCGCGCGATGTCGGCTTGCAGGTCGGAAAACCCGAGGACCAGGTCGGGCTTCAGCGCCAGGATCTTGTCCTGCTGGGCGCTGAGGAACGCCGAGACCCGTGGCTTCTCGCGCCGCGCGCGCGCCGGGCGCACGGTGTAGCCGGAGATGCCGACGATGCGGCGGTCTTCTCCGAGGAGATAGAGCGTTTCAGTTGTCTCTTCGGTGAGACAGACGATGCGCTCCGGATAGCGCGCCGGCATGTCTAATTCCTAAGCGTCATGAATTGATGACCCAGTCTAATGATTGACCGCCCGATCCTCGCTACAGTGACAGGTTCACCGAGAGGGGGAGCTCATGAGGAAGCAATACATTTACGCGGCAACCATTACATTGGGCGTGGCGGCGGCTGCCGTGGCGTTGATGACGCCGATGGTAGAGCCGGTCGCCGCGCCGCCAAATCGCGCACCCCTCGCTGCGCCGACCTTCAAGGTCGACCCGTTCTGGCCCAAGCCGCTGCCGGACAACTGGGTGACCGGCGAGGTCGGGGGCACCTGCATCGACTCGCAGGATCACCTGTTTATCGTCACGCGCGGCTTCCA
Source organism: Betaproteobacteria bacterium (assembly GCA_019509895.1). Lineage (GTDB taxonomy): Bacteria > Pseudomonadota > Gammaproteobacteria > Burkholderiales > SG8-39 > SCGC-AG-212-J23. The sequence goes on from JAEKLK010000064.1 coordinate 2,757, forward strand.
GACCGGCGGCCTCGCATCGCCGGAAGGGGTGGGCGGTGCCGATAACAAGACCGGTACGCTCGGCGGCGCGTTCAAGTCGAAGGCTTCGCCGCCGGTGATCGAGTTCGATCCAGAAGGCAATGTGGTCCACGCCTGGGGCAATCCGGCGCTCATGCCGGCCGGAAGCGTTGGACCGGCGGGCAATAGCGTGGCCGGGCAGAGCGCAGTGTTGCCGAACAGCATTCACGGCTGCTACGTAGATCATGAGGACAACGTCTGGATCGCAGGCAACGGTGACGGCGTCGTGCAGAAATGGAGCCACGACGGCAGCACCCTGCTGCTGCAGATCGGCAGCAAATTTCTTTGCGACGACGGCGTCGGCGGCCCCGGAATCGCCTGCACCGGCACCGGCGGCGGAAACGTGACGAAAACCGGCAGCAGCCACACGCTGCTCAACCTGCCGGCCGACATGGCCGTCGATCCGGCCACCGGCGAGGTCTACATCGCCGACGGCTACGGCAACCACCGCGTCGTGGTGTTCGACCGCAATGGCCAGTATCTGCGTCAGATGGGCGGCGTCGGCTCGGGTGACGGCTCGTTCACCGCCGGGGACGGCGGTCACCCGCATTGCGTCGTGCTGCCGAAGAACGGCTTCGTCTACGCCTGCGATCGCGGCCAGGACCGAATCAACGTCTACACCAAAGGCTCGGGCACGACGGCGGGCAACTTCGTCAAGGCGATCCCGATCGTTCCGGGCACCGCGGCGCTCGGTATCTCCGGCTCGGCATGGGACGTCGACTTCTCGCCGGATGTCGCGCAGACCTTCATGTACGAGTCCGACGGCGGCAACGAAATCATGTGGATCATGGATCACGCCAAGGCGCTGAACGGCAACCCGCCCGCCGGCGTGCCCAATCCGGCAATCCTCGGCGGCTTCGGCCGGCCGGGTCACATGGCGGGCGACTTCACGTTTCTCCATATGATGGCGATCGACAGCCGCGGCAATCTGTACGCCGGCGAAACGGTGGGCGGGCGCCGCCTGCAGAAGTTCACGCTCGTCGGATGTCCGGGACGCTCGCAGGGCCGCGGTAACGCGGACGCCGACGAATGCCCGGGCCACAGCCAGCGCTGAAATAGAACGTTCGGTTGAACCGACGGCGGCCGGGAGTGCTTAAGCTCCCGGCCGCCGTTCTGCTGCTGGCATTGGTCCTGCTGCCGCGAATCGCGCTCGCCAACGGCGCCGACCTGCCGCCGGAAATCATCCTGCAGGGATTCATCAAGACGGACGATGGACGGCTGCGCCAGCTCGTCAGAGTGCCGCTCGTGTTCCTGCAACCGTTCGCGCTCCCGAAGCGCGGTCCGGGCTATCTCGATCTCGCGCGGATGGACACCGTGCTGCAGCAGGCGGCGGCGGCAGTCGCTCGCCAGGTGGAGCTGCGCGCGGACGGCGTCCCGCTGGTGCCGACGGTCCGCCATGCGCGCGTCTCCGTCCTTTCAGATCGCTCGTTTCAGAGCTATGACGCAGCCGCGGCCCACCTCGCCGGGCCGCCATTGCCGGTCGAGACGAATCTTTTCTGGAACCAGGGCTTCTTCGACGCCGACATCGAATACCCGATCACGTCGCCGCAGGCTCGCTTCGAGATCCGCACCAATGTCATGCCGGGCCTCGGCGTGCGCGTACGCCTGCAACTGGAATTTCTCGCAGAGGGCAACGCGGCGCGCAATTATGTTCTCCAGGGCGGCTCAGGCTGGGTCTCGCTCGATCCGCGCTTGCACGAAGCGGCGTCGCTCTTTGCAGGCCGCGGATTCGCCGCCGCACTCTCGCTCGAGCGCGTCGTTTTCCTCCTCTGTCTGCTCGCGCCGTTCACGAACTGGCGAAGCCTGATTGTCGTAGTTGCGCTCAGCGCCTTGCAGGTCATGACGCTTACCGCGACCGCCGAAGGCGCGCTCGGCGCAACGCGCTGGCTGGGCGAGATTTCGACTGTCGCCGCCGCGGGCGCGATGCTGCTTTTGGCGATGGCGAACCTTGGCGCACCGAATCTGCGCCGGCGCTGGTTATTGGCTGGCGTGGTCGGCGCGCTTGGCGGTTTCGGCCTGGGAGCCCAGCTCGTAGAGCTGATGCAACTCTCCGGCTCCCATCCAGTGATCGCGGTTGCCTCGTACGACCTCGGCGTCGTGCTCGCCGAGTTGGCAGTCGGCGCGCTCGCACTCGCGACGATGCGCCTGCTCTTCGCTCGCGTGCTCGGCCCGCGGCTCGGCGTCGTCGTGCTTTCCGCGCTGATCGGCCACGCGGCGTGGCATTGGATGATGGAGGGCGCTCACCAATTTGCGCACGATCTCGAGCACGCGGGCTACACCGGGCTACGCGCGGCGTTAACGCTCACCGGCCTATGGCTCGTTCCGGCGCTGCTGGTCGGCGTTTGGGCTTGGCTCGGCGCGCGCCGCTTCGATGGCGCGCCCGCGCCTTCGCTCCTCCGGGGATTGCTGGCGCGGGGCACGGACCGGAACGGCCTCCGCGACGGTTAAACTCTCGCGATGGGGCCATTGCGCGGCATTCGCGTTCTGGAATTCGAAGCGATCGGCCCGGCGCCGTTTGCCGGCATGCTGCTCGCCGACATGGGCGCCGATGTGCTGGTCGTCGACCGGCCGGGAGACGCCGGCCTCGGCCTGAAGCGCGAGCGCTCGCAGGACATCATGCTGCGCGGCAAGCGCTCCGTCATGCTGGACCTCAAGTCGCCGCGCGGCGCGCAGGCTGCGTCGGCGCTCATCGCGCGCGCCGATGCGCTGATCGAGGGCTTCCGTCCCGGGGTCATGGAGCGCCTCGGCATCGGACCCGAGCAGGCACTGAAGGCGAATCCGCGGCTGGTCTACGGCCGCATGACCGGCTGGGGCCAGGAAGGGCCGCTCGCGCCGCGCGCCGGGCACGACATCAACTACATCGCGCTCTCCGGCATCCTCAACGCGATCGGCCGGCGTGGCGGGCCGCCGGTGCCGCCGCTCAACCTGATCGGCGACTTCGGCGGCGGCGGCATGCTGCTCGGTTTCGGCGTCGTCTGCGCGCTGCTCGAAGCGCAGCGTTCGGGACACGGACAGGTGATCGACACGGCGATGGTGGACGGCGCCGCGCTGCTTGCGGCGATGTTCGCGGGCTTCCTCGCCGCCGGCAGCTGGACGGAAGAGCGCGGTGCCAACATCCTCGACAGCGGCGCTCCCTGGTACGACGTGTACGAGACGGCCGACCGGAAGTTCGTCGCCATCGGCGCCATCGAGGACAAGTTCTTTGCCGAGCTCTGCGAGCGCCTGAAGCTCCGCGACCTGCCGCCGCAGCACGACCGTGCTCGCTGGCCGGAGATGCGCCGGCGCTTCGCCGAGACCTTCCGCAGCCGGACGCGCGAGGACTGGTGCCGCGTCTTCGACGGCTCCGACGCGTGCTTCGCGCCGGTGCTTTCCTGGTCGGAGGCGAGAGCCCACGCGCATAGCACCGCGCGCGACGCCTATGCCGAGCTCGGCGGCGTGCCGCAGCCGGCGCCCGCGCCGCGCTTCTCGCGCACCCGGCCGGAGCTCGGCCGCCCGCCGCCCGCGCGGGGCGAAGGCGGCCGCGAGGCGCTCGTCGACTCGGGCTTTGGCACCGCCGAAATCGCCGAGCTGCGCGCGCTGGGCCTGGGTTTTCACTAGAATCGCGCGCCATGCTCGGACGCCTGATGCCCCGCGAGGGCAAGTTCTTCGATCTGTTCAACGCGCACGCCGAGCGGATCGTCCAGGGAGCGCTCGAGCTCGCG
>JAEKLK010000065.1 GCA_019509895.1 Betaproteobacteria bacterium
GCCGATACCGGCTCATCGGCGACCAGCACCTGCGGCTCTATCGCCAGCGCGCGCGCGATGCAGATACGTTGCCGCTGGCCTCCCGAGAACTGGTGCGGATAGCGTCCCAGGGCCGCCGCATCCATGCGCACCAGCTCGAGGAGGCGCGTTGCGGTCGCGAGCGCTTCGCCGCGTGAAACGCCTTGGTTGAGTGGCCCCTCGATGATCGCCTCGCCCACCGTGCGGCGCGGATTGAGCGAGCGATAGGGATCCTGGAAGACGATCTGCATCCGCCGGCGCAGCGGCGTTAGCTCGCGGGAGCGCAGATGAGCGACATCGATACCGTCCAGCCGCACTTCGCCGGCCGTCGGCTCGATCAGGCGCACGATGCAGCGCGCGAGCGTCGTCTTGCCCGACCCCGACTCGCCGACGATGCCGAGCGTCTCGCCTTTGCGCAGCGCAAAACTGACCTCTGCGGCGGCGGCCACCTGACGGCTGCGGCGAAACCAGCGGCGCTCGACATAGGTCTTGCTCACTGCGCGCGCCTCGAGCACCACAGGCGCTTCGCTCTCGAGGCGCCGGCGGCGCGGGGCGAGGCTCGGCACGGCGCGAATGAGCATGCGTGTGTACTCGTGGCGCGGCCGCGTCAGCACCTCTTCCTTGGCGCCGATTTCGACCAGGCGCCCCTGGCGCAAGACCGCCACGCGCTGCGCGATCTCGGCGACGACGCCGAAATCATGCGTCACGAAGAGCACCGCCATGCCGTGGCGGCGCTGCAGCTCGACGATCAGCTTCAGGATCTGCGCCTGCGTCGTCACATCGAGCGCCGTGGTCGGCTCGTCGGCGATCAGCAGCGCCGGCTCGAGCGCGAGCGCGATGGCGATGCCGACGCGCTGGCGCTGGCCGCCGGAAAGCTGGTGCGGATAGGCATCGAGCAGCCGCTCGGGCTCGGGCAGCGCCACCTCGCGCATCAGCTCGCGTGCCCGGGCCCGGCGCTCCGTCGCCGATTTCGCCGTATGGGTGCGCAGCACCTCGTCGATCTGTGCGCCGCAGGTCATCACCGGATTCAGCGCGCTCATCGGCTCCTGGAACACCATCGCCATGCGCGAGCCGCGCAGGCGGCGCCGCCGTGCAGCGCTTGCCTGCGTGAGCTCCTCGCCCTCAAGGCGTATCTCGCCGCCGGCGACCGCAAGCGTCTTTGGCAGGAGGCCCATGATCGCGTGCGCGATCACCGTCTTGCCGGAGCCCGATTCGCCGACCAGGCACAGCAGCTCGCCCCGCTCGACGCTGAACGATACGTCGCTCACCGCCTCGGGCCGCTCGGCACCCGGCGGCAGCCGCACGGTGAGCCGCGAAAGCTCAAGCGTGCTCATCGAGCACCTGCGTGCGCACGCGTCCCTGTGTCATCTTCGGATCAAGCGTGTCGCGCAGGCCGTCGCCGAGCATGTTCACCGCGAGCACCGTGACCGCGAGGAAGATGCCCGGGAAGAACACGTTGTGCGGATACGCGACGAACTGAACGCGTCCTTCGGCCATGATATTGCCCCAGGTCGGGATGTCGGGCGGCAGGCCGACGCCGAGAAACGAGAGGATCGCTTCGAGCAGGATGGCGAAGGCGCAGATATAAGTGCCCTGCACGAGAAGCGGCGCCGCGGTATTCGGCAGGATGTGGCCGAACATGATCTTCGGCGTCGACGTGCCGAGCGCGACGGCTGCCTCGACGTACGGCTCCTCGCGGATGGTCAGCACGAGCGAGCGCACGAGACGCGTGACGCGCGGAATTTCCGGAATCGCGATCGCTAGGATGACCGACGTCAGGCTTGCGCGCCACAGTGCCACCACGGCGATGGCGATGAGGATCGCCGGGATCGCCATGATTCCGTCCATCACGCGCATCAGCACACCATCCGCCCAGCGGATGTAGCCGGCGACAAGGCCGGCGACGATGCCCAAGGCGAGCGCCACGAGCGCCACGGCCAGCCCGACGATGAGCGAGACCCGCGTCCCATAGAGCACGCGGCTGTATATGTCGCGCCCATAGGAGTCGGAGCCCATCACGAACACATGCTTCACCGTGTCGCCTTCGAGCGTGGTGATCTCGCCCGGCTGTCCCGGGCGCAGGTCACGGCTTGCGGCGTCGAACAACGTCGGATCGACCGTGCCGAGCCACGGTGCGGCGAGCGCAACAACCACCAGCAGGACGAGGACCATGCTGCCTATGCGCACCGACCAGTTGCGCAGCATCATCAGTAGCGGATCCGCGGGTCGAGCAGCACGTACGAGAGGTCGATCAGCAGGTTGACGAGCACGTAGACGACGGAAAAGAAAAGAATGACGCCCTGGATGGTGGGGAAGTCGCGCGCCAGCACCGCATCGACCGTCAGGCGGCCGAGACCGGGAATGGCGTAGACCGATTCGGTCACCACCACGCCGCCTATAAGGATGGCGACGCCGATGCCGATGACGGTCGCGATCGGCACCGCGGCGTTGGCGAGCGCGTGGCGCACGAGCACGCGCAGCTCCGGCAGCCCCTTGGCGCGCGCGGTGCGAATGTAGTCCTCGCCGAGCGCTTCCAGCACGGACGCCCGCGTCACCCGTGCGATAAGCGCAATGTAGATTACCGAGAGTGTCGTTGCCGGCAGCACCAGATGGCGCAGGAACGGCCCGACACCCTCGGCAATGCGCGCATAGCCTTGGACGGGCAGCCAACCGAGCTCGAGCGAGAAGAGCCAGATGAGGAGATACGCGAGCACGAACACCGGGATGGAGAAGCCGAGCACCGAGAAGCCCATAAGCGCGCGGTCGAGCCAGCCCCCCTGGCGCCAGGCGGCCAGCACGCCCAGCGGCACCGAGACCAGGACCGCGAGCAGCATCGTCAGCGCGGCGAGCGCGAAGGTAGGCTCGAGGCGCTGACCGATCAGCGTCGCCACCTTGATGCGGAAATAGAACGACTCGCCGAGATCGCCCGAGAGAACTTTGCCGAGCCAGATGCCGAACTGCACGACGATCGGCCTGTCGAGTCCGAGGCCGGCGCGGATGCTGGCGATCTGCTCGGCGGTGGCGGCGTCACCGGCCATGATCGCCGCCGGGTCGCCGGGTGCGAGCCGCAGCAGCGCAAACACCAGCACTGCCACCACCAGCAGCACCGGCACGGTGGCGGCGAGCCGCCGGGCGATGAAGGCGATCAGTTCTTCTTAATGTTCCAGTAGAGGTTGCCCGGCCCGGTGACGAAGCCGGTGACGTTGCGGCGGGCGGCGAGCGGCTCGATGAATTCGCCGAGCGGCGCATGCGTAGCGATCTCGAAGGCGCGGGTCTGGATACTTTCCGCCAGCGCCTTCTTCTTCGGCTCGTCGGTCTCGCGCGCGAACTGGTCGCGCAGCTTCTCCAGCTCGGCATCCGAGGGCCAGCCGAACCACGATTTCTCGCCGAGCGCGCCGACGGCCGGATTGGCGAGCGGATTCCAGATGTCGGGCGCGACCCAGGCAGTGCAGAAAATGTTCCAGCCGCCCTGCGCCGGCGGGTCCTTCTTCGCGCGACGTGTCACCACCGTGTTCCAGTCCATCGCCTGCAGGTCGACCTTGAAGCCTGCCTGACGCAGAAGCTGCGCCGCGACGTCCGGAAGTTTCTGGATGGCCGCCAGGTCCGTTGGCTTCATGATCACCACCGGCGTGCCGTCGTAGCCGGACGTCTTGAGCAGCTCCTGCGCTTTCTTGATGTTCGACTTCGACTGGATGTCCGAGCCCTTGGCGCTGCCGTAGGGTGTGTTGCAGGTGAACATCGACGCGCAGCTGCGATAGAACTCCTTGATGCCGACCTGTGCGCGCAGGAATGGCTCCTGGGTCATCGCGGCGAGCGCCGCCTGGCGCACCTTCTGATTGTTGAAAGGCGCGTGCAGGTGGTTGAAGCGGCACATGTACTGGAAGCCGAGCGGGTTGGAGTTCACCACCTGGACATTCTTGTCGGCCTGCAGTGCCGGGTAGCTCTCGAACGCCGGCTGCTCGATCACATCTATTTCGCCGCGCGCGAGCGCGTTCACCTGCGCCTGCGCGTCGCGCAGCGCGAGGTTCCATTCCACGCGGTCCATGTAAACCTGCTTGCCGCCCGCTGTTCCCGAAGGCGGCTCCTGGCGCGGCACGTACTTGGTGTTCTTGATGTACACCGCCTTGTCGCCGGGCTTGAAGTCTTCCTTGGCGAAGATGTAAGGCCCGCTGCCGGTGGCATCATCGATCTGCTTGTCTGCCGGCGTCTCGGCGACGCGCTTGGGCATGATGAAAGGCACGTTGGAAGAGGGCTTGCCGAGCGCTTCGAGCACGAAGCCGCACGCCTCGCGCAGGAAGATGCGGAAAGAATTGGGCGAGGGCGCGTCCATGCGCTCGACGAACGTCATCAGCTTTTGCCCCATGGCATCGCGCTTGCCCCAGCGCTCGAGCGACGCGACCACGTCTTCGCCGGTCACCGGTCTTGCGTCGTGGAACGCGAGTCCCGGCCGCAGCGTGAACGTCCAGAGGCGATGATCCGGGCTCTCGCTCCACTTCTCGACCATCTGCGGCTGGATGCGATTCTTCTCATCGGTGCCGAAGAGCGTGTCGTAGACCATGTAGCCGTGGTTGCGCGCCATGTACTGCGTGGTCCAGATCGGATCGAGGATGTTGAGATTCGAGTGCGGCACGACGCGCAGCACCTTGTCCTGCGCGCTGGCGGTGAAAGCGGCGAAGAGCGCTGCGAAGAGAGCGAGGCGACGCATGCGAGAATCTCCGGCTCCGAAGGACGCGCGGCAGGTTAACAGGGCATGGCAGGCATCGCAATCGGCGGCTTCCGGCGCGAGAACCGGCGCGCGAAGGCGACCGCGCTTGGCCTGCTCGCTGCCGTAGCGCTCCTTAGCCCGGCGTTGGAAAGCGCCATGACCGGCCGCGTCGACATGCTCAGCACTTACGGTCTGGCCGAAACCGCGGTATCGCTGGTCCTGCTCTTCTGGTGGTACCACCTGGACAAGGCGGACCATGACTACCAGGCGGGCAAGCTGATGAATGCCGGCGTGCTGCTCCTGGCGGTCATCGCGCTGCCGATCTACTTCGTTCGCTCGCGCGGCTGGAAGCTCGGCGGGCGCGCAATCGTGCTCGCGGCGCTCTTCCTCGGCGCGACCTTTTTACTGTCGGAGCTCGGCGAGCGCCTAGGTGCCGTCATTACATCGTGACGGGCGTTGCCCGAGCTGTGAGCGAGGGCGGCGGTCATTGCGGCCACGAACGCTGCCCCGGCCGCAGCTGCTCGAGCAGGCGTGCCAGGCGCAGCACGCCGGCGTCATCGAAGCGACGCCCGACGAGCTGCACGCCGATCGGCAGGCCCTCCGCGCTGTAGCTCCAGTTGACCGACGCCGCCGGCTGCTCGGACATGTTGTAGGCGACGGTGAAGGCGATGTGTGGCAGCGCATGGCGCGGGTCGTCGCCCGGCGCCGCGCTTTCCGCCTCGTACGGCAGGATCGGCGAGGTTGGCGACAGCACGAAATCGTACGACTGCATTGCCGCGACCGCCGCTTCGCGCATCGACATCACCTGGGTGTACGCCTGCATGACGTCGCGGCCACTGAAATCGACGGCGCGCCAGGTGCACCATTGCGCGACGAACGGCAGGACCTTGGCGCGCTTCGACTCCGGCAGCTGCGATAAGTCGTTGTACGAGCGAGCCTCGAAGAAGCGGCACATGCCCTCGAGCATCTCCTCGGTCAGAAAGGAGCGGACCGGCTCCACCGTGCAGCCTGCGCCACCGAGCGCTCGGGCGGCCGCTTCGGCGGCGGCGCGCACTTCGCGATGCACCGGCAGGCCGACCCCCATGTCCGGCAGAAAGCCGATGCGCAGGCCGCGCGCGCCGAACTGCTCGAGGGTCGCCGCGTAATCGCGCTCCTCGCGCGGCAGCGACATGTAGTCGCGTGCATCGGATCTCGCAATCTGGTTCATGAGGAGCGCCGCGTCGAGCACCGTACGCGTCAGCGGCCCCGTAACGCGGCCCATGTAGGGCGGATAGACCGGCACGCGGCCCAGCGAAGGCTTGAGGGCAAATATGCCGCAATGGGTTGCCGGCAGGCGCACCGAGCCGCCGATGTCGGTGCCGAGGTGCAAAGGCGCGTAGCCTGCCGCCGCCGCGGCGCCGGCGCCGGAGCTCGAGCCGGAAGTATTGCGGTCCAGGCGCCAGGGATTGCGGGTGATGCCGTGAAGACTCGAGACGCCGGAGGAGAGCATGCCGTAGTCGGGCATGGTGGTCTTGCCGAGGATCACGCAGCCCGCGTCGCGCGCGCGCGCCGCGGGTGGGGAATCCGCGGACTGCGCCGGCGCGTCCTCGTTGGCGCGCGTGCCGATGGGCGCCGGATCGCCGCGCGTGTAGATGTTCTCCTTCAGGGTGATCGGCACGCCGTCGAGCGCCGAGCGAGGCTCGTGCGCGCGCCAGCGCGCTTCGGCCGAGCGCGCCTCGCTCAACGCCGTGTCGGCGCTGACACGGTACATGGCGTTGA
>JAEKLK010000168.1 GCA_019509895.1 Betaproteobacteria bacterium
CGCCAATGGCGGCTATCAGATACAGCCGTATTTCATCCACAAGGTCGTCGATGATCGCGGCAACGTGCTGGCGCTCGCCGAGCCGCGCCGCGCGGGCGACGAGTCGCTGCGCGTCATCGATGTGCGCAACGCCTTCATCATGGACAACATGATGCAGGACGTGACGCGCGTCGGCACCGCCGCGCGCGCGGCGCGCCTCGGGCGCAGCGACATCGCCGGCAAGACCGGCACCACGAACGAATTCGTCGACGCGTGGTTCGCCGGCTATCAGCCGGCGTTGGTCGGCATCTCGTGGGTCGGCTTCGATCAGCCGAAAACGCTCGGCAAGAACCAGACGGGCGGCGTGGTCGCACTGCCGATCTGGGTCTCCTATATGGAGCGCGCGCTGAAGGACACTCCCGACATGCCACGCGAGATGCCGCCTGGCGTCGTGGTGGTGCCGACCGGCCCCTTCGCGGCCGGCGGCGAAACGCGCCCGGTGCCGGAATTCTTCTACAAGGAAGCGGTGCCGCCGCCGGAGGTATTGCGGCCAACGGTGGTGACGCCAGTGCCGCCGCCCGCCGTCCCGCCCGACCCCGGTCCGGCACCGACCGCGCCGGTAGCACCCGCAGCGCCGCCCGCCTAGGGCGCGAGGCGCACGCTCTGGCCGCTCTGCGCGGACACGAGCTTCGAAAGCGCGGCAAAGAGCTCCGTGCCTTCGCGCGTATCGCGCCAAGCGATGCCATCCCATCGGAAATGAAAGCCGCCGGAGCGTGCCGCAACCCAGATCTCGCGCGCCGCGCCGTGACGGTTGACGATCATGCGTGAGCCGTCGTCGTACTCGATTTCCAGTACCCCGCCTTCCTTGCGCTCGATGTCGGCATCGACCCCGCAGGCTTCCAGGGCCGCCTCAATACGCTCGAGCGCATGGTCGGCGCGCTCGGTAAATTCGCGCTCGTCCATGAGTTAACATCGTGATTTTATGCGCTTGCTCGCTCTCGTCGCCGCAATGGCGCTCGCCGCGGGCGGCTGTGGCCAGCGCGGGCCGCTGTACCTTCGGGACAATCCGCCTCCGGGCGTGAAGCCCGAAAAGCGCGATACCTACAAGCCCATACCGTACCCGCCTCCCGAACCTCAAGAAGAGCAGCGCTAAGTGTCGTTCAGCGACCGCAATGGGGCACTCTGCGCCGAGGAGGTGCCGCTCGAAGAAATCGCGCGGCGCTTCGGCACGCCCTGCTACGTCTACTCGCGTGCCGCGATCGAATCGGCATATCGCGAGTTCGTAGCGGCGCTCGACGGCCGCGACGCGCTGGTCTGCTACTCGGTCAAGGCAAACTCCAACCTCGCTGTGCTCGCGCTGCTCGCGCGCCTCGGCGCCGGGTTCGACATCGTCTCGGGCGGCGAGCTCGCGCGCGTGATGGCTGCCGGCGGCGAAGCGTCGAAGACGCTTTTTTCAGGCGTCGGCAAGACCGCGGCGGAAATAGAGCTTGCGCTCAAAAGCGGCATCGGCTGCCTGAACGTCGAGTCGCCGGCCGAGCTCGAGCGCATCGCGGGCATCGCCGCCCGCTTGGGGCGGCGCGCGCCAATCGCGCTGCGTGTGAATCCTGAGATCGACGCCCGAACACATCCTTACATTTCAACCGGGCTGCGCGAGAGCAAGTTCGGCGTCCCGCATGCGGCGGCGAAGGGCCTGTATCTCGCGGCGGCACGCATGCCGGAGCTGGAGCTCGTGGGCATCGGCTGTCACATCGGCTCTCTGCTGGTCGAGCCGGGGCCGTTCGTGGCGGCGGCGACGCGGATGGCAGAGCTTGTCGATAACCTTGCGGCGGCCGGCGTGCGCCTGCGCCACATCGATGTCGGCGGAGGTATCGGCATTCGCTACAAGGCGGACGACCCCGCAGCGCCGATCGGCGCCTTCGTGCGCGATACGCTCGCGGCGCTCGGCAATCGGCCAGAGCGGCTGATCGTCGATCCCGGTCGATCCATCGTCGGTAATGCCGGCGTGCTGCTTACTCGAGTGGAATACGTGAAACCTGGCGCAGCGCGCAATTTCCTGGTGGTCGATGCGGCGATGAACGACCTCATCCGCCCGCCGCTCTATGGTGCCTGGCACGAGGTACGGCCGGTGCGGCAGAGCGACGCACCGAGCGCCGTTTACGATGTGGTGGGCCCGGTGTGCGAGAGCGCGGACTTCCTCGCCAAGGACCGGGCGCTCGCTGCAAAGGCCGGCGACCTGCTCGCCATTCTTTCCGCCGGCGCCTACGGCATGGTCATGAGCTCGAACTACAACTCGCGCCCGCGGGCCGCCGAAGTGCTCGTGCACGGCCGGCACGCCGACCTGGTGCGGCGCCGCGAATCGCTCGCCGAGCTGTTTGCCGGAGAGCAGATTCCGGGATGACAATCGCGCATCCCCATTGGCCGACTCCCCTTCCATGACCCCGAACCGCCGCCGCATGCTGATCGCGGGCGGCCTTGTTCTTGCGCTTGCCGTAGGCGGCGGGGCGGCGGCCTATCTCATCAGCACCGACAGCCGCGCAAAGGAGGCCGGCAAGAGCAAGGGGCCGCCGGCGGTGCCGGTCACCGTGGCCGCGGTCACCAAGGAAACCGTCGCGGTGCGCCTTGCCGCGATCGGCAACGTCGAGGCGTATTCCACCGTTGCGCTCAAGGCGCGCGTCGACGGCCAGATCACCGAAGTGAACTTCAAGGAAGGCGCGCCGGTGAAAAAGGGCGAGGTCCTCTTTCGCATCGATCCGCGGCCGTTCGAGGCTGCGCTTCGCCAGGCCGAGGCGAACGCGCTGCGCGATTCGGCGGCGCGCGACCAGGCGCGCTCGCAGGACAGGCGCTACCAGGAACTGCTGGAAAAGAACTTCGTCTCGAAGGAAGCCTACGCGCAGATCCGCACCAACGCCGAGACGGCTTCGGCCGTCGCGAAAGCAAGCCAGGCCGGGCTCGAGCAAGCGCGGCTTAATCTCGAGTACTGCACCATCCGCTCGCCGCTCGACGGCTTCGTCGGCAAGGTGCTCCTGCAGGCCGGCAACCTGGTGAAGGCGAACGACGTGAATCCGCTGGTGGTGATCAACCAGGTGCGCCCGATCTACGTCAATTTCGCCGTGCCCGAGCAGACCCTGCCCGAAGTGCGCAAGTACATGGCCCAGGGTCCGCTCGAAGTCGAAGTGGTGCCCGCCGACCCGGCGCAACCGCACCCGAAGGGACGGCTGATCTTCGTCGACAATGCGGTCGATCCAACCACCGGCACCATCCGGTTGCGCGCGCAATTCGACAACGTCGACGCGACGCTCTGGCCGGGGCAGTTCGTGAACGTCAGCGTGCAGCTCTACGAGGAGCCTGAGGCGATCGTGATTCCGTCGGCTGCCGTGCAGACCGGCCAGGATGGCCAGTATGTATATCTCGTGTCGGCAGAGATGACGGCCGAGCTTCGCCGCATCAGCGTGCGGCGCGTGGAGGGCGAGCGCACGATCGTCGCGCAGGGCCTTCAGGGCGGCGAGCGCGTCGTGACCCGCGGCCAGCTCCGGCTGGGGCCGAAGGTGCGGGTGCAGATCGCCGCCCCGGGAGGCGCACCGCCGTCATGAACTTCTGCGAGATCTGGGTCCGCCGGCCCGTCATGACGGTGCTCGTCATGGCCGGCATTCTCATCTTCGGGCTTGCCGCGTACCGGCTGCTGCCGGTGTCGACGTTGCCGAATGTGGATTTCCCGACCATCCAGGTGAGCGCTGAGCTGCCGGGTGCGAGCCCCGAGACCATGGCATCCGCGGTGGCGACGCCGCTCGAGAAACAGTTCTCCACGATTCCGGGCATCGACGAGATGAGCTCGGTGTCGAGCCAGGGCACGACCCGCATCACGCTGCAGTTCGTGCTCGACCGCGACATCGACGCCGCGGCGCAGGACGTGAATTCGGCGATCGCTGCGACGGCGCGCCAGCTTCCGGCGACCATGCCGGCACCTCCTTCCTTTCGCAAGGTGAATCCGGCCGATTTCCCGGTCTACTTCCTCGCGCTGACCTCCGACACGATGCCGCTGTCGACGGTAAACGAGTACGCCGAGACTTATCTCGCGCAGCGCATCTCGACCATCAACGGCGTCGCGCAGGTGCAGGTCTTCGGCCAGCAGAAGTACGCGGTGCGGGTGCAGGTCGATCCGAACGCCCTCGCTTCGCGCGGCGTCGGGATCAATGAGGTTGAGCAGGCCGTGTCGCAGGCGAACGTCAATCTCCCGACCGGCACGCTGTACGGCCGGGACCGCATGTTCGCGGTGCAGGCGACCGGCCAGCTGCAGGATGCGCAGGCGTTTCGGCCGATCATCGTCACCTACCGCAACGGCTCGCCGGTGCGCCTGCAAGAGCTCGGACGTGTGATCGACAGCGTGCAGAACGACAAGGTGGCCGCCTGGTACAAGGACAAGCGCGGCATCGTGCTCGCGATCTACCGGCAGCCCGGGACGAACACCATCCAGGTAGTCGACCAGGTGCGCTCGCTGCTGCCGACCTTTCGCGCCGAGGTACCGCCCGCCATCGACATCCAGGTGCTCTACGACCGCTCGCAGACGATCCGCACCTCGGTCGACGAAGTGAAGTTCACCCTGTTTCTCGCGCTGGCGCTGGTCGTGCTGGTGATCTTTCTCTTCCTGCGAAACATTCCGGCGACGGTCATTCCGTCGATCGCCCTGCCGATGTCGATCATCGGCACGTTCGCGGTCATGTATGTGCTCGACTACAGCCTCGACAACATCTCGCTCATGGCGCTCACGCTGTGCGTCGGCTTCGTGGTGGACGACGCGATCGTCATGCTGGAGAACATTACGCGGCACATCGAAGCCGGCAGTAGCGTGCTGCAGGCAACTCTCGAGGGGTCGCGCGAGATCGTCTTCACCATCATTTCGATGACCCTCTCGCTCGCGGCGGTGTTCATCCCGGTGCTTTTCATGGGCGGCATCCTCGGGCGGCTGCTGCACGAGTTCGCAGTGACGATCATTGCGGCGGTGCTGATCTCCGGCTTCGTCTCGCTGACCCTCACGCCGATGATGTGCAGCCGCATCCTCAAGCCGCACCGCCGCGACGCCCGCCACGGGCGGCTATACATGGCGTTCGAGCGCGTCTTCGACGTTGCGCGCGACGGCTACGATGTGAGCCTCGGCTGGGCGCTCCGCCACCGCCGCGTCGTGATCGTAGGTTTTCTCGGCATCTGCGTGCTGACGGTCATCCTTTTCTGGCGCGCGCCGAAAGGCTTCCTGCCTTCCGAGGACGCGGGGCAGATCTTCTGCTTCGTCGAAGGGCCTCAGGACATTTCCTTCGACGCGATGGTCGACCTGCAGCGCCGCGTCGCCGACATCGTGCGCGACGATCCGAACGTCGACGCGGTCATGTCATTCGTCGGCGCCGGCGGGCCTTCCAGCTCGCTCAATACCGGGCGCATTACCATCAACCTGAAGCCGTTCAACCAGCGCAAGTCCGCGGACGAGGTCGTGCGCCAGCTGCGGCCGAAGGTCGCCAACGTCCTCGGCGCCAAGGTGTTCGTGCAGAACGTGCCGGCCATCCGCATCGGCGGTCAGATCACGCGCAGCCCGTACCAGTACGTGATGAGGAGCGCGAACGTCGAAGAGCTCTACCACTGGGCACCGGTCATCGAGCAGAAGCTGCGGGTGCTGCCGGGACTGGTCGACGTGTCGAGCGACCTGCAGATCGCGCGCCCCGAGGTGACGGTGCAGATCGAGCGCGAGAAGGCTTCGGCACTCGGCGTCTCGGCGCAATCGATCGAGGCGGCGCTCAACAACGCCTATGGCGCGCGCCAGGTGTCGACCATCTATACCTCCACGAACCAGTACTTCGTCATCCTGGAGCTGGCGCCGCGCTACCAGACCGACCCGTCGGTGCTGCCGCTGCTTTACGTGCGCTCCTCGACCGGCGCACTGGTGCCGCTCAATGCGCTCGCCAAGCTTAAATACGGCGTCGGGCCGATGCAGGTCACGCACCTGGGTCAGCTGCCGTCAGTGACTTTCTCGTTCGACCTGCGCCCGGGCGTCGCGCTCTCCGAGGCGATCCGCGAGGTGCAGGCCGGGATGCGCGAGCTGGCGGTGCCGGCGACACTGACCGGCACCTTCTCCGGAACGGCGCAGGCCTACCAGAGCTCGCTGCAGGGCATGGGCGTCCTTATTCTGCTGTCGGTGGTGGTGATCTATCTCGTGCTGGGCATCCTTTACGAGAGCTTCATCCATCCGCTCACGATCCTCTCGGGGCTGCCGACCGCAGGCCTGGGCGCCTTGCTCACCCTGATGCTCTTCGGGGTCGAGCTGAACATGTATGCGTTCGTCGGCATCATCATGCTGGTCGGCATCGTCAAGAAAAATGCCATCATGATGATCGACTTCGCCATCGAGGCGCAGCGCAAGGAGAACATGCCACCGGAGCAGGCGATCCACCAGGCGGGCCTGATACGCTTCCGTCCGATCATGATGACCACCATGGCGGCGCTGATGGGCAGCCTGCCGATCGCCATCGGCTTCGGCGCCGGTGGCGGCGCGCGCATGCCGCTCGGTCTCGCGGTGGTCGGCGGCCTGCTCCTTTCGCAGGTGCTCACGCTCTACATCACGCCGGTCATCTACCTCTACTTCGAGCGCCTGCAGGCTTGGCTGAACCGTCCGGCCGGCGCTCATGGACCGCATGCCGGGCAACCACGAAGCGCGTAGCCTCGCCGTCTTCTGCGACTTCGAGAACGTCGCGCTCGGCGTGCGCGAGGCGAAGTACGCGCAATTCGACATGGAGAAGGTGCTCGAGCGGCTGCTGCTGAAGGGCTCGATCGTCGTCAAGAAGGCCTATTGCGACTGGGAGCGCTACAAGGAATTCAAGGCGACCATGCACGCCGCCTCCTTCGAGCTGATCGAAATCCCGCACCTGCGCCAGTCGGGCAAGAACTCCGCCGATATCCGCATGGTTGTGGATGCGCTCGACCTCTGCTACACCAAGGCGCACGTCGACACCTTCGTCATCGTCAGCGGCGACTCGGACTTCTCGCCGCTCGTGTCCAAGCTGCGGGAGAACGCGAAGACCGTAATCGGCGTCGGCGTGAAGAACTCGAGCTCGGATCTGCTGATCGCCAACTGCGACGAGTTCATCTATTACGACGACCTGGTGCGCGCCGATGAGCAAAAGCGCCGCGCGGCGAAGAAACGCCGCGACTCGGCACCGGCGGGCGAGGACAAGAAACAGGAGGCGTTCGACCTGATGCTCGAGACGCTGAATGCGCTCATCTCCGAGCGCGGCGAGGACGAGCGCATCTGGGGCTCGATGATCAAGCAGGCGCTCAAGCGCCGCAAGCCTGGCTTCAACGAGTCGTATTACGGCTTTCGCGCCTTTTCCGATCTTCTCGAGGAGGCGGAAAAGCGCGGCATGGTGAAGCTCGAGCCGGATGAAAAATCGGGCGGCTACCTCATCCGCCCCGCATAAACCGACACCGGCCGAGGTCGCCGGCGCCGCTGGCAAAGGCATCCGCGACGTCGTCGGCCCCGATTTGCGGGTGCTGTTCGTCGGCATCAATCCCGGTCTGTACACCGCCGCCACCGGCCATCACTTCGCCCGGCCCGGCAACCGCTTCTGGCCGGCGCTGCATGCCGCGGGCTTCTCCGCACGGCTCTTGCATCCTTCGGAGCAGCGCGAGCTGCTCAGCCGCGGCTACGGCATCACCAACCTTGTGAACCGCGCTACCGCCACCGCCGATGAAGTCGCGCCCGAGGAATTCATCGTCGGGCGCAGGCGCTTGGCCGCCAAGGTGCGACGATTGCAACCGAAGGTCGTCGCGTTTCTCGGCGTCGGCGCCTATTGCCACGCCTTCGGCATGCGCCGAGCGGTGCTCGGTGAGCAGCGCGAGCGTTTCGAGGACGCGCGGGTCTGGGTGCTGCCCAATCCGAGCGGGCTAAATGCGAATTACCAGCTCGGCGCATTAGTCGAGCTGTTCAGGTCGCTCAAGAAGGCCGCCGATGCCTAGCTCGCGCCGCGGCAGCCCGGATCTGCACGGTAGCGCTCCCGACGACGCGCGCGCGGCGCTCCTTATCATCGACATGATCAACGCCTTCGACTTCAAAGGTGCCGGGCGGATGCTCGCGCGCGCCCGGGCGGCCGCGCGCGCCATCCGCGCGCTCAAGCGGCGCGCCAAGTCGGCCGGCATTCCCGCGGTCTACGTCAACGACAACTTCGGCCGCTGGCGCTCGGATTTCCGCACGCTGCTCAAGCACGTGATGAAGCGCGGCTCTCCCGGGCGAACGATCGCCGAGCTGCTGGTCCCCGAAGAGGAGGATTACTTCGTGCTGAAGCCGAAGCACTCGGGCTTCCAGTTCTCCGCGCTCGATGTGCTGCTCGACCACCTTGGCGCGCGCACGCTCATCCTGAGTGGCGTGGCGGGCGATTTCTGCGTGCTCTTCACTGCACACGATGCTTACATGCGCGACTACCGGCTGGTGGTGCCGCGCGACTGCATCGCCTCGCTCGAACCCAGTGACGATCGCTACGCGCTCGCGCATATGGCGAAGGTCACCAAGGCGGACGTGCGGCCTTCGGCCGAGATCGACCTAGCTGCCCTCTAGCTGCTTGTAGACGAGATTGGCGAGCCGCAGAAGCTCGTCCTTGCTGAGATCGGCGGAGGCGAGCGCGTAGCCCATCTCCCGGTCGATCCAGTAGAACACGCCGACGTTGTTCTCGCGCGCATAGCGAAAGGCGGTCTCGCGATTGTGCGACGCTTCGGTGCGCATGTAGAGCGTGAGGCGCCGGCCGTTCTGCGACTGATACATGAACTGCGCCACCGGTCCGATGTCGCCTGGCAGCAGCCGCCCGCCGACGAGCGACATGCCGACGTCGTCCAGCTTCGGCGCACGTACCTTGGCGCCGAGGCGCTTGGACAGCCAAGTCAAGAGATGCTGCTCGTCGTCGGCGCCGACTTCCACCGGATGACGCACCTCGGGTGAATAGACGGCATGCGCGACCGCTGCGCGCCGCGCGAGCAGCGTGCTGTCGGGCATCGCCTGCGCTACCGTGCGTTCGCGCTTCGCATACCAGCCGGCCGGCGCGCCGAGCGCGATGCCGAGCGTCACCCAGGCGAGCACCGCCGCGATGCGGCCCCATGGCAGCCGGCGCGCCGCGGCTTGGCGCAGCCGCTCGGGCACCGGTTCGCTCAACAGGTTGTCGTAAGCGCCGCGCACTTCCTGCGCCAAGCGCCGATAGGCGGCGATGCGCTCGGCTTGCTCCGGGCGCGCGGCAAGCCACGCCTCGACCGCGGCGAGCCGCGCCGGCGGCAGCCGCCCGTCGGCATAGGCTTGCAGTTCGGCTTCGCTGACCGGCAGCTCGCTCACCTGACCACCTTCAGCTTCGCTGCCGGCGCCTGGCCGAGCATCATGGCACGCAGCTTCTCCCGCGCGCGCGACAGACGCGACATCACGGTGCCGATCGGAATTCCGAGCGTACGCGCCACTTCGTCGTAGCTCATCTCCTCCAGCGTCACGAGCAGCAGCACCGCGCGCTGATCAGCCGGGAGCCGCGCGATGGCGCGATCGAGGTCCCGCACCAGCAGCGCGTCGGCCTGCGTGCCGCGCTGCGCGAGCTCGGGCATCTCGTCGCCGAGCGGCTCGCTGATGCGCGCCGCGCGCACCCGGTTGACATGCACGTTATGCATTACGGTAAAGAGCCAGGCGCGAAGGTCCGTGCCCTGCCGATAAAGGTGAAGTTTTGTCCAGGCGCGCTCCAGCGTGTCCTGCACCAGGTCGTCCGCGCTCGCGCGATCGCCGACCAGCGCCCGGGCGTATCGGCGTAGCCGCGGGATCAACTCGACCAGGCGCTGGGCTTCGTCCATCTGAAAACAGGTCTCCCCTGACGCCTATTCCACGTCATTTCGGCTCGTCGGGCAATGGCCGCAGCGAGCGCAGATACGCAATCAGTGCATCCAGGTCCTGCGGCGCGAGCTGGCTCGTGGTGTTGCGCACCACCTCCCCCATCGTTTCGCCCATGACGTCGCCGTCCGGATAGAGGCCGCTCGTGAGAATGTCCTTGAGCTCGCCGTCGCCGTACTTCTTCAGCTTGGTAGGCGTCAGGTTCGCCGCATTGGTGCTCTCGCCGAGCTTCGCTCCGGCCAAATACCGATCCTTCTTCGGCGCGCCAAGCAGATTGCGCGGCGTGTGGCACTCGCCGCAGTGGCCGAGCGCCTGCACCAGATAGGCGCCGCGATTGACCGCGGCGCTTTTGCCGGGCTCGGGGCGAAACGGCCCGGAGTCGAAGAACAGCCATTTCCACGGATAGAGGCTGACGCGCCAGCGGTAAAGAATACCCAGCTCATGCGGCCTGCTCGAGCGCGCGCTCGGCTTCAGGCTGCGCAAGTACGCCCACAGGTCGCGCAGGTCGGCATCGCTGATGCGCGTGAAGGATGGATAGGGAAACGCGGGAAAGTAGTTCTCGCCGTCGGGACGGCGTCCTTCGCGCATCGCCCGGACGAAGTCGTTGTACGTCCAGCGGCCGATGCCGGCCTGCGGATGCGGCGTGATGTTCGGGCCGTAGAAACTACCGAACGGTGTCTTCAGCGCCCGGCCGCCGGCATAGGGCTCGGCGTCCTTGCGTGTGTCGGTGTGGCAGCCGACGCAGCCGCCCGCCTTGCTGAGATATTCGCCGCGCTTCGCGTCGCCCTGCGCGAAAGCAAGCGTGCAGCCGAGGAGAAAAAAAAGCCCCGCGAGCGCGGGGCCTCTGCGCATTGCCAATCGCTATTGCTTCTGTCGGAAGTTCTCGTGGCAGGCGCCGCACGCCTTGCCGACCGCGCCGATCTGCGTCTTCACCGCGTTCTCGTCGCCGGAGCGGCTCACTTCGTAGAGCTTGTGGAGTTCGTTCTCGAGGCGGCTCGCGGCCTCCTTGAACTTGTCCTGCTGCTCGAACACCGCGGGCAGCGCGTTGCTCTTCACGTCCTTGGTCGCGGGATCGAACGCATCCCACGGCATGCGGCTCAGGTTATCCAGGAAGGCCGCGTTGCGCCGCACGATGTCGGCGTTGTACGGCGCCTTGCCCTGCGCCATTCCCGCCAACGGCCCAAAGTACTTGCCTTGCAGGATCATCACCGCCTGCCGCTGCCGCACGAGCTGCTCCGGCTTCGCCTGCGCCAGTGCAGCTCCAGCCACCGCGCCAAGCGACAAAGCCACTACAACTGTGACACCGCTCTTTCTCATCGGACCTCTCCTAGGTGGGGATACCGAACGCGAACACGGCGACCGGAAAAGCTATTCCGGTCGACTCAAGGGCGCAGGCCGGCCGCATACTCCGCGACCGCGCGAATCTGGCCATCGTTCATATGCGCGGCGACCCCGCGCATGACGCCGTTCTGATCGTTGTTGCGCTTGCCTTCGCGGAACGCAGTGAGCTGAGCCGCGACGTATTCGGCGAACTGTCCCGAGAGCCGGGGGAACTGCGCCGGGATGCCGGCGCCCGCCGGGCCGTGGCAGCCGGCACACGCCGGGATGCCGTGCTGCGAGTCCCCGCCGCGCCAGAGCTTCTGGCCGAGCGTGGCGAGGTCCTTGTCCGCGGCAGCGGCCGGCTTCTGTGCCTGGCCGGCATAGAACCCCGCGAGGCCCAACATGTCCTCGTCGGAGAGATTGGCCACCATGCCGTTCATGACCGGGCTCTCGCGCAGCGGTTTCTTGCCATCGTGCGCCTTGAAGTCGCGCAGTTGCTTCTGCAGGTATTCGGCAAGCTGGCCGGCGATCTTGGGATTGGCGGCAGCAACGCTATTGCCGTCGGCGGCGTGGCAGGCGGCGCACACTTGCGCCGCGATTGATTGCGACTTGTCCTGCGCCAACGCGGCGCTCGCGATGACCAGCGTCGCGACCGCGCCCCATGCCCGCTTCATCCCCGCTCCCGCCATGCGAAAGGCGCGATTTTATTAGAATTCCCCGCCTGCGCCATGCCGCTGTTCGACCATGCGTCGTTCCTGCGCGCGGCCGGGCGCGTCGCCGACCTGCCGCCGCCCGGACCGCCCGAGATCGCCTTCGCCGGCCGTTCCAACGTCGGCAAGTCGAGCGCCCTCAACGCGCTCGCCGGCCGAAGCAGGCTCGCCCGTACGAGCAAGACGCCGGGTCGCACCCAGACGATCAATTTCTATGCGCTCGGCGATGCCGCGCGCCTCGTCGACCTGCCCGGCTACGGCTATGCGCGCGTGCCGCGCGCGATGCGCGAGGAATGGCGTGCGCTTGTCGACGCATACCTGCGTTCGGCGCGCACGCTGGCGGGCGTCGTGCTCGTAATGGATGCGCGCCATGCATTCACGCCGCTTGATGAGCAGCTGATCGCGTGGCTGGGCGAGCGGCGCTTGCTCGTGCTGCTCACCAAGGCGGACAAGCTCACACGCGACGCGCAGATGTCGCTCCTTGCCGAGACGCGGCGGCGCGTCGGCGAAAATGACGTGACGCTTTTTTCGAGCGTTACGCGACAAGGTGTAGAGGAGTGTCGCGACCTGCTCGAGCAATGGCTCGAGCAGGCCGCCAAAATAAAAAACCCCCGGTAAAGGGGATATAAACCGGGGGCGAAAACGCCTTAACTTTTGGATTAAGGCACCCGCTCAGGGAGGAGAAGCGGGAGACGATAAACTCGTCTGCAAGGTAAGATGGCCCAGCGCGGCGAAAGTTCAACCCCCGCAATAAGCCAAAAAACCCATTCGCGATGAAGGTCTACGGCAGCTTTCCCGGTGTCCGCATGCGCCGCATGCGCCGTTCAGAATTTTCCCGACGCCTGATGCAGGAAAGCGTTCTGAGCGCCGGCGATCTGATCTATCCGGTGTTCATCATCGATGGCAAAGGCCGCACTGAAAAAGTGGATTCCATGCCCGGCGTCGAGCGCTACACGCTCGATCGGCTGTTCCCAGTAGCCGACCAGTGCCTGAAGCTCGAGATACCTGCGATCGCGCTCTTTCCGGCGATTGAAACGAAATTAAAGACGGCCGATGGCCGCGAGGCCTTCAATCCGAAGGGCCTTATCCCGCGCGCGATCGCGGCGCTCAAGAAAAGATTTCCGGAGCTCGGCGTCATGACCGACGTCGCGCTCGATCCCTATACGTCGCATGGACAAGACGGCGTCATCGACGACAGCGGTTACATCCTGAACGACACGACGCTCGACATCCTGGTGAAGCAGGCGCTGGCGCAGGCGGCCGCTGGCGTCGACATCGTCGCGCCTTCCGACATGATGGACGGGCGCATCGGCCATATCCGCGCAGCGCTCGAGAAAGCCGGGCACATCCATACGCTGATCATGGCCTACTCGGCGAAATACGCCTCGGGCTTTTACGGCCCGTTCCGCGACGCGGTCGGCTCGGCCAAGTTCCTCGGCAAGAGCAACAAGAAGACCTACCAGATGGACCCGGCCAACAGCGACGAGGCATTGTGGGAGGTCGGCCTCGATCTGGCCGAAGGCGCCGACATGGTCATGGTGAAGCCGGGCCTGCCCTACCTCGACATCGTGCGACGCGTGAAGGACGAGTTCCGCGCGCCGACCTACGTCTACCAGGTGTCGGGCGAATACGCCATGCTGCGCGCCGCCATCGCTAACGGCTGGCTTCCGGAATCCTGCGTCATGGAAGCGTTGCTTGCTTTCAAGCGCGCCGGCGCCGACGGGGTTCTCACGTACTTCGCTCTCGACGCCGCCAAGGCGCTACGCGCTCGCTAAGCCGGCGTTAAGTTCACGCCGTGCGCCTGCACGCTCGCGCGCACCCCTCGGATATGCAGCGCCGGCTTCACTTCCCATGCGACGTTCGCCGGCACGCCCGCGAACGGTCGTCTGGCCGCGAGCGCGACGCCGGTGAGCTGGCTCGCGCCGTTGGCATGGCGCTGCCATTCGCTACGCCAGACCAGCTCGGGCGTCTGGTGCTGGCACACGAACACGTTCGGCACGCCTTCGATCCGCACCAAGCGAAAGCGCGCGACGCCGCCGTCCACTGGCCGCGACAGATCCATCGGCGGCGCAGCCGCTACGCCGTTCTCGCGTAGTGCCTGGTACGCCGTGTCAGCATCATCGGTGCGCAGCGCGATGGCCGCGAGCCCGTCGCCGCTACGGAGAAATTCGCGATAGTGCTCGAGCCATGGATGCACGCCCATCGGCGCGAGCAGCTCGATGTAGGTCGAGCCGAGCATGATGCAGTGGTTTTGCGAGCCGATGCTGTGATGGCCGCGCGGCGTCAACGTGAAGCCGAGCTCGCGAAAGTTGGCCGCGGCGGCGTCGAGGTCCCGCACCGCCAGTACAGCGTGATCAATCCCGAAGGGCAGCGGCAAGCGTCTTGAGGAAGCGCTCCGACGGCTGGTAGCCGATGACGCGCAGCTCGGGCATCTCACGGCCCTGCGCGTCGAAGAAGATGATGCCGGGCGGCCCGAAGAGCGCGAAGCGCTTCAAGAGCTCGCGGTCGGCCTGCGTCGCAGCGGTGACATCGGCCTGCAGGAGGAGCATGCGCTCCAGGGAGGCGCGTACGCGAGGATTCGTGAGCGTGTACTTCTCCATCTCCTTGCAGGAGACGCACCAGTCGGCATAGAAGTCGAGCATCACCGGGCGCCCGGCGCCGCGCAGACGGTCCTCGAGCTCCGCGAGCGATTTCACCCGCGTCCATGGCGTCGCGCTGCTCGCCGCCCCCTGGCCCCGGAACGCCGCGAGCGGCTGCAGCGGATCGCGGCTGCCCGCCAGCGCTCCGGCTGTCAGCACGATGGCGCCCGCGAGCACGCCGATCGCCGCCACTTTGCCCAGCATGCCGAGGCTGCGCAGGACGAGCGCCGCCAGCGCGAGCAACGCCGCCCAAGCGAGCATCTCGGCGAGCGAGGGGATCACCGACTGGACGATCCAGAGCGCAACGCCGAGCAGCAGGACACCGAAAAGCTTGCGCACCGCCACCATCCAAGGGCCCGCCTTGGGTAGCAGCGCGCCTTCGGAAACGCCCACCGCGATCAGCGGCAACCCCATGCCCGTCGCCAACGCGAAGAGCGCAGCGCCGCCGAGCACGACGTCGCCCGAGCGCGAGATCTGCAGCAGGGTGCCGGCGAGCGGCGCCGATACGCACGGGCTGACGATGACGGCGGAGAAGACGCCCATGGCGGCCACCGAGGCGATGCGGCCGCCGCGCAGCCGTTCCTGGCTGGCGTACAGGCGCTGCTCGAGAAACGCGGGCAGGTGCAGCTCGTACAGGCCGAACATGGAGAGGGCGAGCACGACGAACACGAGCGCAAAGGCGCCGAGCACCCACACGTTCTGCAGGTAGCTGGCGATAAGCGATCCGGCGTAGGCCGCGCCGACGCCCGCCGCGGCATAGGTCAGCGCCATGCTGAATACGTAGATGCACGAGAGAGCGAGGGCGCGCGATTTGGTGAGCCGGGCACCTTCCCCGGCGATGATGCCGGACAGGATGGGAATCATCGGCAGCATGCACGGCGTAAACGCGAGCAGCAGTCCGAGCACCAGGAAGCCGGCCAGCACGAAGCCAAAGTTGCCTTCCAGCAGCCGCGCGATCTCGAAGTCGCTCGCATAAAGCGACAGCCCCGGCTCCGCCGGGCCCGGTCGGCTCGCGGCGCCGGTGGCGCGCAATGCGGCGCGCGACTCCATCGGCACATAGCAGACGCCGGCGTCGGCGCAGCCCTGCGAGACGACCTTCAGAGCGAAGCGGCCGTCTCCCTCGACCGGCACGATAAGGGTCACGCCGCCGCGATAGATCGGCATCTCGCCGAAAAACTCATCCTTGTGCGGTAGGGCCGGCGGATATTCCGGCTTGCCGAGCTTCACGCTGCCGTCCGCCGCGAAGGTGAAGCGGTCGCGGTAGAGGTAATAACCGTCGGCGATCGCAAAGCGCACCTCGACCGCGCCATCGAGCGCGCGCGCCGAAAAACGGAAGGCCTGCTCGGGATCAAGCAGATCCGCCGCCGAAGCGGTCGCGGCGGCGAGCAGCGCGAGCAGGCACACGATCGATTTCAAATCTGGGTTTCCCCTGCGACCCATTGGAGGTACGCGGGCAAGCCGCGCTCGATTGGGACCGCGATGATCTCCGGAAGTTCGTACGGGTGGCCGGCGCGCAATGCCTGCTCGAGCGCGGCATAGCGTTCGCGCGTGGTCTTGATCAGCATCGGATGCTCTTCATCGTGCTGCACGGCGCCTTTCCAGCGATACACCGAGCGGCAGGGCGCCAGGATGTTGACGCAGGCCGCGAGCCGCCTCTCCAGGAGCTGATCGGCCAGCCGCTCCGCGGCAGCCCGGTCGGGCAGATTAGTGAATACCAGCAGCGTGCTCATGAGCGAGTCCCCGGTGCACTGTCGGATAGCGAAGCCGCACGCCGAGCACCGTCTTCAGACGCCGATTGTCGAGGCGGCGCGATTCGCGCATGAACTGGAGCGTCGCCGCCGGCACAGCCGCAGCGATCTGGCTGCGCGCCATCCGCCGCGGTCGTGCCAGGCCCGCGTGATCGGCCACGAGATCGAGCCAGTCGCCCATGCGCAGGTGCGTATCGTCAGCCGCGTTATAGACACCGGGGGGTGCTTCCTCAAAAGCGCGCGCCACGATCGCGGCGAGATCGTCGGCATGGATGTGATTCGTGTAGACGTCGTCCTCCGCGCATAACGCCGGAATGCCAGCGCGCAGTCGCGCGATCGGCAGGCGATCGGCCGCATAGATGCCGGGCACGCGCAGAATGACGAGCGCCGTGCCGCGCGCCGCGCACCAGCGCTGCAGCTGCGCCTCGGCATCGGCCCGGCGCCTAGCGCGCGCCGTCTGCGGATTGAGCGGTCGCTGCTCATCGACCAGCGCGCCGTCGCAATCGCCATAGACGCCGCTGGTACTGAGATACACCAGGCGCCGCGGCGCCCAGCCGAGAGAGGCGAGCAGCCGGGCCGTGCGTGTATCGCGCTCACCGGGCGGCGGCGGCGGCACGCAATGGAGAAGGGCATCGGCGGGCGCCACATCGAGTGCAGCGGGACTGTCCAGGTCGAAGCCGCTGCCGCGCGAGAGCCGCTCGAGCGCGAAACGCCGCTCCAGCAAGGGTGCGGCGCGGCGGGCGATGTCCCCGAAGCCGACGACGGCAAGCCGCTGCATGCGGCTATTTTATTCGCCCAGGTAGGCCTCGCGGACGCGCGGGTTGTGCAGCAGTTCCTGCGATGCGCCGGCGAGGGCGATGGCGCCGGACTCCATCACGTAACCGCGGTGCGAGAGCTCGAGCGCGAGGCGCGCGTTCTGCTCGACGAGCAGAATGGTGACGCCCTGCCCGGCGATCTCGCGCACCAGCTCGAAGATCTTCGCGACCATCATGGGGGCGAGGCCCATCGACGGCTCGTCAAGCAGGAGCAGCCGCGGACGCGTCATGAGCGCCCGGGCGAGCGCCAGCATTTGCTGCTCGCCGCCCGAGAGCGTACCGGCGATCTGCCGGCGCCGCTCCGCGAGGCGCGGAAAGCGCTGGTACTGCGCCAGCGGATCGGCGCGGCCGTGCGCGTACGCACCCATGGCCAGATTCTCTTCCACGGTGAGCTGCGCAAAGATGCCACGGCCTTCAGGCACCATGACGAGCCCCTTGCGTGGCAACTGGTGCACCGGCGCATGACTGATGTCCTCCTCGGCGTAGCGGATCGTGCCGCTCTTCGAGCCGACGAGGCCGCAGATTGCCTTGAGCGTCGAGCTCTTGCCGGCGCCGTTGGCGCCGATCAGGCAGACCAGCTCGCCTTCGGCCACCTGCAGATCGACCCCTGCCACGGCGCGGATGCCGCCGTAATGCACCTCGAGCTGGCGCACCTCAAGCAGCACGCGGTGCGCCGAGATACGCTTCTATGACCTTCGGGTCGCGCTGCACTTCGCCGGGCGTGCCTTCGGCGATCTTCTGCCCATGGTCGAGCACCATGACGCGATTGCAGACGTTCATCACCAGGCGTACGTCGTGCTCGATGAGCAGCACCGTGATGTCTTCGTCGCGGATGCGCCGGATCAGCTTGCCGAGCGCCAGCCGCTCGGCCTGATTCATGCCGGCCGCCGGCTCGTCGAGTGCGAGAAGGCGCGGCTCGGTCGCGAGCGCGCGCGCGATTTCCAGCCGGCGTTGGTCGCCGTAGGGCAGGCTGCCGGCGCGGTCGTTGGCGCGGGGCCGAATACCGACATAGTCGAGCAACGCGAGCGAGCGCGAGATGATCGCGTGCTCCTCGGTGAGCGTGCGCCGGGTGCGCAGCACCGCACCGACCACCCCGGCCTGTGTGCGCACGTGCCGGCCGATCATCACGTTTTCGAGCGCCGAAAGGTTCGCGAACAGCCGAATGTTCTGGAACGTGCGCGCGATGCCGGCGGCGGCGATTTCATGCGGCGCCAGGCCGGCGAGCTCGCGCCCCTCGAACCCGAAGCGGCCGGTGTCGGGCTTGTAAACGCCGGTGAGCAGATTGAAAAGCGTGGTCTTGCCGGCACCGTTCGGACCGATCAGGCCATAGATCTCGCGCGCGGCGATAGTGAAGGAGACGTTCTCGAGCGCCTGCAGCCCGCCAAAGCGCTTGGTCGCGTCCCTGACCTCGAGCAGCGTGCTCATGCGTGCCCCGTGAGCTCGCGCTTGCGCACGGCCGACGGCAACAGCCCGGCCGGCCGGAAGAGCATGATCAGCACCAGGGCAAGGCCGAAGAGCAGCATGCGGATCACTTCGGGCTCGATGAGCGAGCGGCCGAAAAGCGCCTGCTGCGCCGGATCGACCGTCCAGCGCAGGAGCTCGGGCGTGAAGGAAAGCAGGATCGCGCCGAGGATCACGCCGCCGACGTTCCCCATGCCGCCCAATACCACCATCGATACCACCATGATCGATTCGACCAGCACGAAGCTCTCCGGCGAGATGAACGCCTGGATGGCGGAGAAGATGCCGCCGGCGATGCCGCCGAAGCTTGCCCCCATGGCGAAGGCGAGCAGCTTCATGTTGCGCGTGTCGATCCCCATGGCGCGCGCCGCTATTTCGTCCTCGCGGATCGCTTCCCAGGCACGGCCGATGCGCGAGTTCTGCAGCCGCAGGTTGACCACGATGACCGCGAGCATCACCAGCACCAGGAGGTAGTAGTACTTGATCGGGCCGCTGAACTGCAGGCCGGCGATGGTCTCGGGCTGGGCGAAGTTGACGCCGTCGATATGGAAAGGGTCGATGCGCGCGATGCCCTGCGGCCCGTTGGTGATGTTTACCGGGCGTGAGAGGTTGTTGAGGAAGATGCGCACGATCTCACCGAAGCCAAGCGTGACGATGGCAAGGTAGTCGCCCCGAAGCTTGAGCGTCGGCGCGCCGAGCAGCAGGCCGAAGAACGCGGCGATCGCCGCGCCAATCGGCAGAATGATCCAGAACGGCAGGTGCAAATTGAAATGCGGGCTGGCGAGCAGCGCATATGTATAGGCGCCGACCGCGTAAAAGGCGATGTAGCCGAGGTCGAGCAGCCCGGCGAAGCCGACCACGATGTTGAGTCCGAGCGCGAGCAGCACGTAGAGGATCGCGTAATTGGTGATGCGCACCCAGCTCGTGCCGACCTGGGCGAGCGCAAAGGGCAGCAACGCAAGCGAGATGGCAATGAGGATGCCGCCTGCCAACAGCACGCCGCGACGCTGGCGCCAGTCCTTCACGCTCGCTCCCCGACGCGCTCACCGAGCAGGCCGGAGGGCCGGAACACCAGCACCAGGATCAGCACGATGAAGGCGAATACGTCCTGATAGTTCGAGCCAAAAAGAACGAAGTTGCCGCCGCCCTGGCAATCGGAGATGCGCTCGGCCAGCGTCTCGTAGGCGCAGAGGTTGGTGAGATCGCCGATGTAGCCGGCGCCGAGCGCCTCGACGATGCCGAGCAGCACGCCGCCGAGCATCGCGCCCGGGATGTTGCCGATGCCGCCGAGCACGGCGGCTGAAAACGCTTTCAGCCCGAGGACCGAGCCCATCGTGTACTGCGCAATGCCGTAGTAGGTACCGAAGAGCACGCCCGCCACCGCGCCAAGGGCGGCGCCGATGATGAAGGTGGCGGCAATTACGCGATTGACATCGACGCCCATGAGGCCGGCCACCTGCGGGTTCTGTGCCGTGGCGCGCATGGCTGTGCCGAGCGGCGTGCGATAGACCAGGATTGCCAGCGCAGCCATCATGCCGAAGCAGATGGCGAGAATCGCGATCTGCACCGTGGTGATCGCGGCGCCGCCGATCACATAGCTGTGCGAGGGGATGATCTGCGGAAAGGCGAGGATGTTGCGGCTCCAGACGAGCAGCGCGACATGCTGCAGGATGATCGAGACGCCGATCGCCGTGATGAGCGGCGCAAGGCGCGGCGCCTGCCGCAGCGGCCGGTAGGCGAGCCGCTCCATGCCGTAGCCGACCAGCATGCAGATCGGTATCGCGCAGGCAGTGCCGGCGAGCACGATCACGAGCGGCGGCAGACCCGTAGGCGCGAGCGCGTTGATCACGGTGAACGCGACCATCGCGCCGATCATCACGACTTCGCCGTGCGCGAAGTTGATGAGCTGGATGATGCCGTAGACCATCGTGTAGCCGAGTGCCACGACGGCGTAGACGCTTCCCGCGGTGAGCCCGTTGATCACCTGCTGCAGAAACGTATCCACGGGCGGCTAGCCTAAACCAAAAACAAAAACGGCACCGTTCGGTGCCGTTTCCAAGAACCTCGTCCTGGCGGCTACTTGCCCATCGTCTTGACGAATTCTTCGTACGACAGCGTCTTGCCCGACTTGATCACCGCGATGGGCTCGATCTTGCCGCCCTTCATGGTGAAGATGGTCATCTCCGCGTTCTTGCGATCGCCCTTGTCGTCGAACTCGATCGTCCCAGTGGAGCCGCTGAAGCTGATCTTCTGCAGCTCGGGCAGGTAGCTCTTCGGATCGCTGGAATTCGCCTTCTTCATCGCCTCGATCAGGAGGTTGGCCGCGTCGTAGGTGAAGGGCGCGTAGAGGATCGGATCCTGTCCGAACTTCTTCTTGTAGGCGTCGAGAAATTTCTTCGACGCTGCCTGCGGCGGGATGCCGGCCTGCGAGCAAAGAAGACCTTCGGCGGCGTCGCCCGCGAGCTCCTTCATCTTGTCGGTGCAGGCGCCGTCGCCGAACGAGAACACCGCCTTCATGCCGAGCTCCTTGCCCTGCTTGAGGAGCGGTCCGCCGGTGGCGTCCATGCCGCCGTAGAACACCGCGTCCGGATTGCGCCCGCGCAGCTTGGTGAGGATCGCCTTCCAGTCGGTCGTCTTGTCGGTGCCCTTCTCGCGCGGCAGGACCTGGATCTTCGCCGCCTTCAGCGTCTTCTCGACCTCGTTGGCGATGCCTTCGCCATAGGCAGTGGCGTCGTCGATCACCGCCACGACCTTCGGCTTTCTCTCCGCCGCGAGGTAGCTGGCGATCGCCGGGCCCTGCTGGTCGTCGCGACCGACGACGCGGAACTGGTTCTTGAAGCCCTGCTCGGTGAGCTTCGGGTTGGTCGCCGATCCGGAAATGACCGGGAGGCCGGCCTGGTTGTAGATCGACGAAGCCGGAATCGACGTGCCGGAGTTCAGATGCCCGACGACGCCGACCACCTTGGCGTCGACCAGTTTCTGCGCCACCGTCGTGCCGACCTTCGGATCGGCCTGGTCGTCTTCCGCGACGAGCGTGAACTTCACATCCTTGCCGTCGATCTTGATGCCCGCGGCGTTCGCTTCCTCGACTGCGAGGCGCGCGCCATTCTCGTTGTCCTTGCCGAGGTGCGCGATGCCGCCGGTGAGCGGAGCGACGTGGCCGATCCTGACTTCCGTGCCGCCCGCCTGCGCCGCTGGCGTCGCTGCGCCCTTGTCGGCGGCCGGCTTGGGCGATTCCTTGCTGCAGGCCGCGAGCGCGATCGCCACCGCGAGCAGCGAAAGCGCGAGCTTCGAATTCTTCATTGACTCCTCCGAGGTGGTAAAGCTTTTGTAGGCGGATATCTTAA
>JAEKLK010000066.1 GCA_019509895.1 Betaproteobacteria bacterium
GGCCGCGCTCGCGAAATCGCCGGTACACGGGCGCGGCGTCGCCGTCCCGGAAGCGCTCGATCACCAGGTAGAGCATGACTTAGCCGCCGGCGAGCACCTTCACGAGCCGGTAGAGGTATTCCAGGCCGTTATCGAACGCCTTGACGCTCACGCGCTCGTCCCGGCCGTGGGCGCGAACGTCGTCGACGTCGGCCGCGAGCCCCGAATGGCCGTAGGTCGGGATGCCGACATTGCGCAGGAAGCTGCCGTCGGTCGCGCCGGTGCTCATGGAGGGAATGACCGGCGTGCCGGGCCAGAACTCCGCAGTGAGCTTTTCGATCGCCTGCATGAGGTCGGGTCGCAGCGGCGAGGGGTCGCTCGCGACATGCGCCCAGGTCTGAGTGAGCGCGATCTGGTCGTCGGCGAGTACCTTGCGCAGCGTCGCTGCAACTTCGGCGAGCGGCTCGCCCGGCAGCACGCGGCAATTCACTGTCGCACGCGCCGTTTGCGGCAGCGCGTTGGTGGCGTGTCCGCCTTCGAGCAGGGTCGCGACGCAGGTGGTGCGCATCTGCGCGTTGTACAGCGGGTTGGCGGACAGCCGCGCGATCGCGGCCGCATCGGCGCGGCCGGCGGCCAGCGCGCGCATGTCGGCCGCGGTTTGCGGCGCTTCGGTGGCGGCGCTGCGCTCGAACCAGAGGCGCGTCGTTTCGTTCAGCTTGACCGGAAAATCGAATCGCGCCAGGCGCCCGATGCCATCGGCCAGGCGGTAGATGGCGTTGTCCTTTCGCGGAAGCGAGCTGTGGCCGCCTGAGTTCTTCACTTCCAGGCGGTAGTTGACCGGCACCTTCTCGCTCGTCTGCACGCCGTTGCGCAGCGGCTTGCCGTTCTTCAGCCCGACGCCCGCGCCTTCGTTCAACGCCAGCTCCGCGTCGATCAGATCGCGGTGGTTCTTGATGAGCCAGCTCATGCCGACGCCGTCGGCGTCGAGGACCTCCTCGTCGGTCTCGAGCACGAGGATGATGTCGCGCGCCGGCCGGTAGCCCTCCTGCTTGTAGCGCACGAGATTGGCGACGAAGGCGGCGGCCATGAACTTGTCGTCACCGCTGCCGCGCGCGTAGAAATAGCCGTCCTTCTCGACCAGCTTGAATGGATCGCTGGTCCAGTCCTCGCGGCGCGCTTCGACGACGTCGATGTGCGCGACGAGCAGGATCGGCCGCTTGGCGCCGGTGCCGCGCAACCGCGCGACGACGTTGCCCTTGCGCGGCGCGGGCGTGAAGACGCGCACGTCGTCGGGGCCGAAGCCGGCGCTCCTTAGCCGCGCGGCCATAGCCTCCGCCGCGGCGGCGGTGTCGCCGGTCGCCGTGACCGTGTTGATCTCGACCAGCTCCTTGTAGATGTCGCGCGCGAGGCGCTGCTGTGGCGCGTGCGCCGCGGCGGCGAGCGGTAGGACGAAAAGAAGCAGGAAGAGGCGGGCGCTCATCGCGCCATTATCACAAGCCGAGGTACGCCTGGCGAACCCGGTCGTTATGCAGCAGCTCGGCACCGGTGCCGCTCATGACGATCCGGCCGTTCTCGAGCACATAGGCACGCTGCGAGATCTTGAGCGATACGGCGACGTTCTGCTCGACCAGCAGGATCGTCATGCCGCGCTCGTTCAGCACATGGATGGTGCGCAGCACTTCTTGCACCACGAGCGGCGCGAGGCCGAGCGAGGGCTCATCGAACATGATGAGCTCCGGCGCACCCATCAGGCAGCGGCCGATGGCGAGCATCTGCTGCTCGCCGCCGGACATGGTGCCCGCGAGCTGGTCCTGCCGTTCTTTCAGGCGGGGGAAGAGCGCAAGCACTTCATCGAGCCGCCGCTTTGCGTCGCCCCGTGCGCGCGGAATCATCGCGCCCATCTCCAGGTTCTCCAGCACCGTGAGCGACGGAAACACCTGCCGTCCCTCCGCGACCTGGCCAATGCCGCGGTTGCAGATCACGTGCGACTCGAGGCCGGTGATCGGCGTGCCGTTGAAGGCGATCGTGCCGCTGCGCGGCCTCTCGATGCCGGCGATGGTGCGGATGAGCGACGACTTGCCGGCGCCGTTCGCACCGACGATGGCGACAATCTCGCCTTTAGGCACTTCCAGCGACACGCCGTCGAGCGCCTGGGCGTCGCCGTAGTAGAGATCGAGGTTGTGGACCGACAGCATCAGATTTCGGTCTCCTCGCCGAGGTAGCACTCGAGCACCGCCGCATCGCGCACCACCTGCTCGGGCGTGCCGCGCGCGATGAGCGCGCCGTGATGCAGGACGGCGATCTGGCGCGCGAGCGCCATGACGGCGCGCATCACGTGCTCGATGAGCAGGATGGTCGTGCCATCGGCGCGATTGAGCTCCCGGAACACTGCGACCATCTGGTCGCACTCCGTCGGCCGCAATCCGGCCATCACTTCGTCGAGCAGCAGCAATTTCGGGCGCGTCGCCAGCGCGCGCGCCACCTCCAGCCGCTTGCGGTCGGGCAGCGTGAGCGAGGAGGCGGGGAGGTCGCGCTTCGCTCCGAGCCCGAGCCGCTCGAGGATCTTGGCGGCCGCGGCGCGCGCATTGGCCGCGTGGCGCTCGCGCAGGAAGGCGCCGACCATGACGTTGTCGAGCACCGACAAGCCGGCGAAGGGCTTCACGATCTGGAAGGTGCGGCCGATGCCGGCGGCGCAGATCTCATCGGGCCGCAGCCCGTGGATCGCGCGTCCGGCGAACAGGATTTGGCCCGTGTCGGGCGCGTAGACGCCGGCGATCATGTTGAAGGTCGTGGTCTTGCCGGCGCCGTTGGGGCCGATCAGGCCCTGGATACCGCCTTCGGCGACGTCGAACGACACCTCGTGCACGGCGCGCAGGCCGCGGAAGTGCTTGGACACCGAACGTACGTCGAGCAGGCTCATAGGCGTAGCCGCCGCGCCAGCGCCGGCCAGATGCCATTGGGCAGAAACATGACGACCGCCAGCAGCACCACGCCGTAGAACACCTGCTTGATCCCCGGGATCTCCCAGCCGACGGCCGCGAGCGCTTCCGTGATGCCATCGGAAAGAAGCGTCAGCACCGTGGCCCCGAGCACCGGCCCGAACAGCGTGCCGACGCCGCCGATCACCGGTCCGAGGATGATCTCGATCGAGCGGCTGATATGGAAGATCTGCTCGGGGAAGAGGTTGTTGTAGTAGAAGGCGAAGAACACACCGGCGACCGCGGTCATCGCCGCGCTGATTGCGACCGCCAGCAATTTCCAGCGGAAGGTGTTGATGCCGAGCGCCTGCGCCGCTTCCTCGTCCTCGCGGATCGCCTGCCAGTAGTAGCCGGCGCGCGAGCGCAGCAGCCAGGCGCAGAGCGCAAAGGCCCCGGCGGCGAGCGCCAGCATCGCGTAGTAGTACATGAGCGGCGGGCCGCGGAAGTTGGCGAGATCCCAGGTGTCGCGCTGCGCCACGCGCAGGAACATGCCGCCGGGTCCGCCGGTCCAGTCCAGATGGTCGAAGCCGATGCGCGTGAACTCGGCAAAGGCGATGGTGAGCAGCGCGAAATACACGCCCGAGATGCGAAAACGGAAGGCGAGAAAGCCGATGACCAGCCCGAGCGCCACGCAGAGCGCGATGGCGAGACAGACGCCGGCCCAGGGGCCGATGCCGTAGTGGAAGAAGAGCGAGCCCGCCGCATAGGCGCCGACACCGACATACACGGCATGCCCGAGCGAAAGCTGGCCGGCGAATCCCATCATCACGTTCCACGCCTGCCCGGTATAGGCGAAGTAGAGAATCAGCGTCGCGACCGACAGCGCATAGTTGCCGACAAGGAGTGGAAGCAGCACGAGAAGTGCGGCCAGAACCGCGAGCAATACGGGACTTCGCTTCACGGCCTTGACCCCCTGATAAGGGGGTCGCGAGCCGCAGGCGAACGGGGGGTTTCCGGTTTGAAAAGAAAGACAACGGAAAGGCCGAAGGACGAAATCAAGCGCGCCTCCCGAGCAGTCCCTGCGGCCGCAGAAGCAGAACCAGGATCAGCAGCCCGAAGCTGAACATGCTCTTCGCCGAGGGCGCGATGAAGAGGCCGGCGAGCGCTTCCGAGACGCCGATCAGCACGCCACCGAGGAGCGCGCCGCCCATCGAGCCCAAGCCGCCGACGATGACGATGACGAAGGCGAGGAGCGTGTAGGCAGGTCCGAGCGGCGGCGTGACATCGACCAGCAGCACCATGGCGCAGCCGGCGATGGCGACGCACACGGCGCCGAGGCCGAAGGTGAGGGCGTAAAGATGCTTCACGTGCAGGCCCACGACGCGCGCGCCGAGATAGTTGTCGGCGCAGGCGCGAATCGCCTTGCCGGTGAGCGTGTAGCGGAAGAAAGCAAAGAGTCCGCTCGCCGCAATCACGGCCGCGGCCGCGGCGAAAAGGCGGCCCTTGTCGATGAGGATCGGGCCAAGCTCGTAGGAGTCGAGCTGATAGTCGACCTGCACGTTGCGCGCATCGGGACCGAAGATCATCAGCATGGCGTTCACCAGGATGATCGCCACCGCCACGAGCAGCATGAACTGCGAGTGCTCGGGCCGCGTGATGAACGGATTGATGAAGCCGGCCTGCAGGGCATAGCCGAAGACGAAGAACGCCGCGGCTACCGGCAGCATGGCGAGGAACGGATCGAGCTTGAACGCGGCGAACAGCACGGTCGCCGCGTACATCGCGAGGGTCATCATTTCGCCGTGCGCAAAGTTCACCACGCGCACCACGCCGAAGATCACCGACAGGCCAAGCGCCATCAGCCCGTAGACAAGTCCCGTCAGTATCCCGGAGACGACGACGTTGGCGACGAGATCGAGGGCCGGCATCAGCCGGAATTCGGGTCCAGGACCGCAATCAATTCCGGTCCTGGACCCGAATTATTCTTCAGGCCTTCTTGTAGCCCGGCACCGGAAAGACCGGCTTCGCCGTCGCGGCGTCCTTCGGCAGGACAACGGTCGGCAGCAGGTTCAGGTTCTGCACGCAGGCCGAGCCGATGCCTTCGACCTGGCCCTTGGCGTTGAACTTGATCGGGGCGCCGAGCGTCATCTTCTCGGTGATGTTGGTCTGGCGGATGGCATCGGCGAGCGTCTTCGGATCGGTGCTCTTGGCGCGCTTGAACGCGTCGGCGGCGATCAGGATCGCCTCGAAGGTGAAGCCGGCGTTCAGGCCGTGGAAGACGAGATTGTCCTTCGGGTTGTGCTTCTTGAAGGCCTTCTCCACCACCTGCGTGAGCTTCGCCTTCGGGTTGTACCACGGCACGTTGGAGATCGAGTACTCGGAGAGCTTGCCGAGCGTCTTGAAGTACTGCTCCTCGTACATGCCCGGCGAGCCCGGGCTGACGATGCCCATCGGCTGCCAGCGCTGCTTCACCATCTCGCGGCGCAGGATGATGGCATCGTTCAGGCGGCACACGAGCAGCAGGAAATCCGCGTTGGCCGACTTGGCCTTCGATACCTCGACGGTCAGGTCCTTCGCCGCCGGGTCGTAGGAGATGGTGTCGACGACCTTGAATGGCAGCTGCGTGCGGCTCGGCAGCATGGCGCTGATGCCCTTGGTCATCGCCTGGCCGAAGGTGTCGTTGACGTGCATGTACACCGCGGTGCGCGGCACGGTGTTGGTCGCCTGGAAGAGCTCGCCGATCAGGTCGAGGCCGTTCCTCACGATGTCGCCCGCCGTCTGGAAATTGCGGAACACGAACTTGTAGCCCTGCTCGGTGATCTGCGGCGCGGCGGCGATGTTGATGACGAACGGCACGCCGCGCTGCTCCGCGACCTGGGCGATCGCCGCGGCGGCGCCCGAGTCGAACGGGCCGACCAGCACGTTGGCGCCTTCCTGGATCAGGCGCTCGGCGCGCGTGCGCGCCGTGTCGACGTTCGATTCGAAGTCGGCATTCATCAGCTCGATGTCGACGCCGAGCATTTCCTTGATCACTTCCAGCGCGAGGTCGGCGCCCTTCTGGCAAGACTGACCGATGAAGCCAAGGTAGCCCGAGCGCGGCAGGATCACGCCCACCTTCAGTTTCTGCGCCTGCGCGCGCGCGATGCCGAACGGAGAAAGGGCTGCAGCGGTACCGATTACCGCCATGTTTCTGTTGAAAGTTCTGCGGTCCATGACTCCTCCTCGTGGGCGAAGGGTTATAGAGGATTCGCCAAGGCCGGTCAATGCAAGGCGTCCGAAAGCGTTGACGGCATGCGGGGGCCGGCGTACCTTGACCGGCCTAACGATCATTAGGTTGGTCGTATCCGTGGGGGAGGGGACATGAAACACGCATTACTCGTTGCGCTGGCGCTTGCCGCCGGCGCTGCCGTTGCCGACTCAAAACCGACTGGCTATAGCATCACCAGTCTCAACACGCCCGATGCCGTCTTTGTGCCGAGCGGCAACTCGATGCCGATCAGCGTCACGGCGCCCGACTCGGCCTTGCGGCGCGCGACGCTGCTGCTGAACGGGCATCAACACGTTCGAGCTGCTGAAGAACGCGAAAGAAAAGAAGCCCCTGGCGACGCTCAAAGTGGCGAAAGCCAAGCCGCCCGTGCTCGCCTGCAGCACCACCTCGTTCCCCGCGTCCGCCCTGCCGGTGCCCAATACGGCGATCACCTCGGTCACGGCCGTGGCGGCAAATACCACCACCGGTGTGCCGGCGCATTGCGTGGTTGTCGGCACGATCAACGCCGGCCGCGTGGGCACGCCCACGCCCACCGCGACGCCGCAGAGCCGCTACACCTACGCGATCAACTGGCAGGCGCGTCTGCCCGACGCCTGGAACAGCAAGTTCCACATGCCGGGCGGCGGCGGCACCGACGGCAGCGTGCCGGCCACGACGGCGCGGCTTCGCCAAGGCTACGCGGCGGCGGCGAACGACTCCGGCCATAGCAACAGCGTGAACAGCGACCCGCTCGCCGGCGGCAGCGCTTCCTTCGGCACCGATTACCTGGCGCGCGTAGATTTCGCCTACAACGCCATCGACCTCACCACCCGCACGGCTAAGGCGCTTGTCGACATCTACTACGGCGAGGCGCCGCAGTACTCCTACTTCGAAGGCTGCTCGATGGGCGGCCGCGAAGCGATGATGGTGACGCAGCGCCTGCCGTCCTACTTCGACGGCTCGGTCTCGGGCGACCCGGCGTTCCGCATCACCAAGGTCGGCATCTGGGCGGCGTACGAAGGCCAGCGCCTCGCGGAGCTCGCGCGCACCCGCGACCTGATTTCCGGGTTCGGCGTGCCGTATGCGAACAACACGTTTACCAACGCCGACCTGCAGCTCCTCTCGAACGCGATCCTGAAGGGCTGCGATCAGCTCGATGGCTTGGTAGACGGCATGGTGAGCAATCCGAACGCCTGCACCACGGCCGTGGTGGCGCCCCAGATCAACGCGCTGAAGTGCTCAGGCGACAAGACAGCGACCTGCCTGGCCGCAGATCAGATCGACGCGATCCTGAAAATCTATACCTCCGGCGCGACGAACTCTAAAGGCCAGCCGCAATACGCGCCCTGGATGTGGGACGCGGGCATCGCTGGCTGTACCAGCACGGCCGATTGCAATCTGCCCGGCGCCACGACCATCAACGGCGGCTGGCGCGCCTGGAACGTGGGCGGCTTTAACGCCGCGTTCGTACCGCATGTCACCAACGCGCCGAACGGCGCGCTCAACTTCGCCAGCCTCGGCGGTGGTGCGATTCCGCTGCTCTTCGCGACGCCGCCGATTCTTCCGGCGCCAACGGCCAATGATGGCCTCGCGAATCTCATCATGGGCTCCGACTTCGACATGCTGGCCGCGAGCATCCATGGGACGAGCGCGCAGTTCCCGGTCTCGGACACGGATCTGCTGAA
>JAEKLK010000067.1 GCA_019509895.1 Betaproteobacteria bacterium
TGAGGGCGAGCGCGCCTACCTGCACGGGACGCGGGTCGGCCTGAAGTTCCGGCCGGCCGACTGGCGCGTCGACACGTTCATCGCCTACCGCTTCGAAGGCTTCACGCAGGATCGGCGCCCGGAGAGCACGGCCGGGCTCGACGTGCGCGAGCCGGGATTCGACGCCGGCGTCAGCCTGAGCCGGCGGTTCGCCTGGGGAAAGCCGTACGTCGAGCTGCTGCACGACATAAGCAAGAGCTCGAAAGGCAGCGAGTTTCGCGCCGGCCTTTGGATGAACGAATGGCACCGCGGCCGGCTGACGTTGCGCCCGCAACTCGTCGCCGCCTGGCGCGATGCCAAGTTGAACAATCATTACTACGGCACGGCCGATTACCAGGCAGGCGCCGGCCTCGACCTGAGCGCGACACTGTGGGCCGACTACCTGCTGGCCGAGAGCTGGCATGTGCTGGCGGGCTTGAGCGCCCTGCGCCGCTCGCACGAAATCACCGACAGCCCGCTCGCGCAGGGCGGGCTACAGCCGCAGGCGTTCGTCGGCCTGATGTACGACTTGTCGCCCAAGCAGGCGCGCTGGGAGCCGCAGGCAAAACCGCTGATCGCCAAGGTGCTCTACGGCAACTCGAGCGACTGCGACATGCTGCAGATCATGCGGCTCAGCTGCACGACGCGGCACACCGCCGACAACACCGACATCGCGGCCGTGCATCTCGGTCGCAAGCTGATCGATAGCCCGGGCGGCTGGCCGGTCGAGGTCGCCGGCTTCGTCGGCCTGCAGCGCCACTTCGAGAAGACCTACCAGGACGACTTCTGGTCGGTGATGGGCTTCTTCAAGTTCTACTGGTACGGTTTCGGCTGGGACAAGTACGTGCGCACGCGTGTCGGCATGGGCTTCGGCCTCTCCTACGCCGAGCAGATCCCGTTCATGGAGCTGCGCGACCAGGCGAAGCACGGCCGCGGCAACTGGAAGCTCTTGAGCTACCTGGACCCGAGCTTCGACGTGCGCGTGGCACGCGACACTTACGTCGGGCTGGGCGTGTCCCACCGCTCGGGCGCGTTCGGCAAGTCGCAGTTCTTCGGCAACGTGACTGGAGGCTCCAATTACATCTACCTCTCCCTCGAAACCGCCTTTTAAGGACATCAGCGTCCTCAGCACGCTCGCGCTCAAGGGCGCACTCGAGGCGGCGGCGCCCGGGTTGCGCGCCGAGTTCCACGCCACGCAAGCGCTGCTGAAATCGATCGCCGAAGGCGCGAGCGCGGACGTGGTCATCCTCACCGCGGAAGGCATCGACCAGCTCATCGCTCAGGCTGCCGTGTTGCCGCAGACGCGGCTCGAGCTGGGCCGCTCGGGCGTGGGCCTCGCCGTGCGCGCCGGCGCGCCGAAACCGCGTATCGCTTCTTTGAAGGAACTGAAGGAAAGCCTGCTTGCGGCAGAGTCGGTAGGCCACTCGAAGCAGGGCGCGAGCGGCCTCTATTTCGCCAGCCTGCTCGAGCGGCATGGGCTGGCGGACAAGCTCAAGAAGCGCGTCATCGTCGAGAAGGGGCCGGTCGCTGCCGGTATTGCCAGAGGCGAGATCGCGCTCGGCGCGCAGCTCCTCTGTGAGCTCGCGCCGGTGGCGGGCATCGACATCATCGGGCCGCTGCCCGCGGAGGTCCAGAAGTACTACTCGTTCTCCGCGGCGGTGATGAAGGCATCGAAGAAGCCCGACGAAGCGCGCGCCTTCCTCGCCTTCCTGCGCACGGAGGCCGTGCGAGCCGCAATGAAGAAGAACCTGCTAGAGCCCGCCTAGCCGCCCTGTATGGAGTAGCCGCCGTCGACCGGGATGGCGGTGCCGGTGATGAAGTCGGAGGCCGTGGAGCAGAGGAACACGGCGATGCCGCCCATGTCCTGCGGCGTGCCCCAGCGCCCGGCCGGCGTGCGCGCCACCACGCGCTCGTGCAGACCGGCGACTTCGCCGCGCGCGCGGCGCGTGAGCGCCGTGTCGATCCACCCCGGCAGCACGGCGTTCACCTGGATGTGGTCCTTTGCCCAGGCGCAGGCGAGCGAGCGCGTGAGCTGCACGATGCCACCCTTGCTCGCGCCATACGGCGCAGCGAATGAGGCGCCGAACATCGACATCATCGAGCCGATATTGACGATCTTGCCGCCGCCCGCGCGCACGAAATGCGGGTAGGCCGCCTGGGCGGCGACGAACGCGCTCGTAAGGTTGGCGCTCAGCACGCGCTGCCATTCCTCCAGCGTGTAGTCCTGCGGCTGTCGGCGGATATTGATGCCGGCGTTGTTCACCAGGATGTCCAGGCGCCCAAGGCGTCGCGCCGCCTCGTCCACCATCGCGCGGCAGGCGCGCTCGTCGGCCACGTCGGCCACCAGCGCCACCGCGCCCGCCCCGAGCGCCTTCAGCGCGGCGGCGTTCTTGTCCTCGTCGCGCCCGGCGATCGCCACCTTCGCGCCCGCGGCGGCGAGGGCCTGCGCCATGCCCAGGCCGATGCCGCCGTTGCCGCCGGTGACCAGCGCCGCCTTGCCCTGCAGTTCGAATTTCTCCATCGCGCCTCCTCGCGCCGATTATGGATTACTTGACAAAAGCAAGTATCCCGGCCGAGCATCGAGCATGTCCCATGTCGACGCGGTGCGGCGCTTCAACCGCTTCTATACGCGCCGCATCGGCGTGCTGCAGTCGAGCTACCTCGGCCTGCCGTTCCCGCTGCCGCAGGCGCGCGTGCTCTACGAGATCGGCCAGCGCCGCGAATGTACGGCGAGCGAGCTCGGCGCCGAGCTCGACATCGACCTCGGCTACCTCAGCCGCCTGCTGCAGGGCCTGAAGCGCGAGCGCCTGGTGCAGGGCGAGCGCGCGGGGCACGACGCCCGGCGCGTGCGGCTTGCGCTCACGCCGAAGGGCCGCAAGGCGTTCGCCGCGCTCGATGAGAGCTCGCGTCGCGTCACCGGCGAGATGCTCGCGCCGCTCAGCGTGCCGCAGCGAAGCGCCCTCGTCGGCGCGCTCGGCACGGTCGAGCAGGTGCTCGAGCCGCGCAAAGCCAAGGCCGAGATCACGCTGCGGCCGCATCGGCCCGGCGACATGGGCTGG
Source organism: Betaproteobacteria bacterium (assembly GCA_019509895.1). Taxonomy (GTDB): domain Bacteria; phylum Pseudomonadota; class Gammaproteobacteria; order Burkholderiales; family SG8-39; genus SCGC-AG-212-J23. The sequence goes on from JAEKLK010000067.1 coordinate 3,078, forward strand.
GTGGTGGAGCGCCACGGCGTCCTGTACGAAGGCGAATACGGCTGGGGTGCCCTGTTCGAGGCGCTCGTTGCCGACATCGTCGGCAAGTTCCTGCGCGAGTTCGACGCCAAGCGCGAGCGCTGCTGGATCGCCGAGAGCCGCATCGATCAGCATGTCGAGCGCGTCGGCTCGGTGTTTGTGGTCGATGAAGGCCGCAACATCGCAAAGCTGCGGCTGCTGCTCATCGAACCGCAGGTTCGGGGGCAGGGCCTCGGCCAGCGGCTGGTCGAGGAATGCATCGCCTTCGCCCGCAGTCGCGGCTACCGCAAGCTCGTCCTCTGGACGCACGAGAACCTGACCGCCGCGCGCGCCATATATACGAAGCTCGGCTTCCGGCTCGTGAAAAGCGAGCCGCACCGGCAGTTCGGCGTGCCGGTGGTCGGCGAGTATTGGGAATTGCGGCTTACGCCGCGGCGCGGAACTTGACCGAGCGGTTGCGGCCGTCCTGCTTGGCGGAGTAGAGCGCGCCGTCGGCGTGCGCGGCGAGCGCATCGAGCGTCGCGCCATCTTCCGGATAGCAGGCGATGCCGATACTGACGCTCGACACGAGCCGCTGCCCCCCGAGCTCGAGCGGCGAGTCGGAGACGCGGCTGCGGATGCGCTCGGCCACCTCCATGGCACCCTTGCCCGGCGTATCGGGCAGCAGCACGATGAACTCGTCGCCGCCGTAGCGCGCAGCGATGTCGGTGAAGCGCAGCTCCGCCTGGATGCACTCGGCGAGCTGGCGCAGGAGCAGGTTGCCGGTCGCGTGACCGTGGCTGTCGTTCACGTTCTTCAGGTTGTCCGAGTCGATCATCAGGACGCTGGTGGCGCGGCCGTGGCGCGCCGCCTGGGCAAACAGCCGATTGGCGGCGAGCGCGAAACCACGCACGTTGAGCAGCCCGGTGAGGTCGTCGGTCTCCGAGAGCACCTTGGCGCGCGCGAGGCCATAGCGGATATCCGCCGAGAACATGGTAGTGATGTAGGCGACCAGGACCACCGGCGCGAGCTGCGCTATGAGGCTGCCAATGAAAGGCAGCGAGAGAATTTCTCGCAGCTCCGCGCCGCCGCCCAGGAAAAGGTAGCAAGCCGCGATCAGAGCGACGCCGACGAGCGTGATCACTTTGCCGAGCGTCAGCGCGGCGGTGATGACGGGCAGGAGATAGGCGTTCAGCAGCGGGCTCGCCAGGCCGTCGGTCGACCAGAGCACCCAGGTGACGAAAGCCATCATGCCGAGCGTTTCGATGGCGATCTTCCAGCGCGTCTCGCGCCGGTAGAAGTTCGCATAGCGAAAGATCATCACCAGCGCCGCGTAGAGGAAGATGCCCATCCAGACAGCGGCGTTCTGCTCCGCGTCCTCGCGCGCCCCGCCGAAGATGACGTACAGCAGCACGAGGATGAGCAGCAGCCAGTGGATCTCGGCCACCGTGCGCGCGATGCCGCGCAGCTCTTCTTGTTCGATCGAAACCGCGCCGCTCGTTGCCGATGCTCTGAACATGCGGGCTTCCCCCCGAAAGCCGTGCGCTATTATGGGCCGCGATGGATCTCTCCGCCAATGGCAAACGCGTGCTGGTCACCGCCGGTGCTGCCGGAATCGGCCGCGCTATCGCACAGACTTTTGTGGACCATGGCGCGCGCGTGCACGTGTGCGATGTCGACGACGCGGCGCTCAAGTCGCTGCCGGCAAAGATTTCGCGCACGCGCGCCGATGTGGCTTTGTTGGCAGATGTCGAGCGGCTTTTCGTTGACCTCGCACAACAGCTCGGCGGCCTCGACGTGCTCGTCAACAACGCCGGCATCGCCGGCCCGACGGCGAAGGTGGAAGACATCCGACCCGAGGACTGGGAGCGCTGCATCGCCGTCGACCTGAACGGCATGTTCTACTGCACACGCAAGGCAATGCCGCTCATCAAGGCCGCCGGCGGCGGCTGCATCGTCAACCTCTCCTCCGCCGCGGGACGGCACGGCTTTCCGCACCGCAGCCCGTACGCCGCGGCGAAGTGGGGCGTGGTCGGCTTCACGAAGAGCCTCGCGGTGGAAGCCGGGCCGGACAAGGTGCGCGTCAACTGCATCCTGCCCGGCATCGTCGAGGGCGAGCGCATCGAGCGCGTGATCGCCGCGAAGGCCCAGGCGCACGGCGTGTCGCAGGAAGAATTCCGGCGCCGGTTTCTCGAGACGACCAGCCTGCACTCCACGGTGAGCGCCCAGGACATCGCCAACATGGTGCTGTTTCTCGCGAGCGACGCCGGCGCGCGCATCACCGGCCAGCCGATCTCGGTCGACGCCGACGTCCGCTACCTGGTTTGAAGGAGAAACAATTGCGACTCGAAGGCAAGGCGGCGCTCGTCACGGGCGGTGGCCGCGGCATTGGCCAGGCGATCGCGGTGCGCCTGTCGCGCGAGGGCGCGCGCGTGGCGATCGTCGGTCCGCACGCCGAGACGCTCGCCGACACCGTCGCCAAGGGAAAGGGCATCGAGGCACTCCTGGGCGACGTGACGAAGAAGAACGACGACGACAACGCCGTCGCTTCGGTGATGCGCAACTTTGGCCGGCTCGATGTGCTGGTGAACAATGCCGGCGGTACCGATCCGAAGCCGTTCGACGAAAAGACCGCCGCCGACTGGATGAGGAGCTACGAGCTGAACGTCGTCAGCGCCTTCCTCTGCGCTCAGGCGGCCGCGCCGCACATGCTGGCGGCCAAGGGCGGCAGCATCATCAACATCGCCTCGGTGCGCGGCTTGGAGCACTGCGGCCGCGAGCAGATCATGGATTACTCGGCCGCCAAGGCGGCGATGGTCAGCTTCACCATGACGCTCGCGAAGCAACTCGCCCCGCACATCCGGGTCAACGCGGTCGGTCCCGGGCACACCAAGACCGACATCTGGAAGAAGCTGTCCTCCGGCGTGCGCGACCGGATGCTCGAAGGCACGGCGCTCAAGCGCTTCGCCGAGCCGGAAGACATCGCCAACGCGGTACTTTTCTTCGCCTCCGACGAGGCAAGCTTCATCACCGCCCAGCACCTGGTGGTGGACGGCGGCTTCCAGCTGAAGTCTGGCTAGTCCTTGAGCTCGCTGCACGGCTTTCCGGCCGATGCCGTAGAAGAAGTACAGCTTTCCCTTCTGTCGCGATATAGACGCGATGCAACGGCTAGCGCACCCGCGCCATCGTGTGCGCGTCAACGTAGGCGCCCTCGCGAAACGCGTATTTGCGGTGCGTGCCTTCGACCTCGAAGCCGAGGTTCTTGTACAGGCGCAGCGCCGGCTCGTTGTCGGTGTAGACGCTGAGCTCGAGGCGCGACAGGTTGAGCCAGTTGTCCGCGAGGTCGATCACCGCCTTCATGAGCGCGGTG
>JAEKLK010000068.1 GCA_019509895.1 Betaproteobacteria bacterium
GCGATCGTGGTGATCAACTATCTGCACCGGCCGCTGTTGCCGACATTGCAGTCGGCGCTCGCCGAAGAGGGCGTGCTCATCTACGAGACGTTCATGGCGGGGAACGAACGCTACGGCCGGCCGTCCAATCCGGCGTTCCTGCTGCGGCCCGCGGAGCTGCTCGCGGCGTTTCGCGACCTGACGCCGATCAGCTTCGAGCAGGGCTACGTCGAGCGCCCCAAACCCGCGTTGGTTCAGCGCCTTTGCGCCCGCCGGGGACAGGTCTTAAGCGCTAGAATCGCGCCCTAGACCCTAGAGAGAAGAGGGCCGCATGATCACCGGCAGCCTGGTCGCAATCATTACCCCGATGCGCGAGGACGGGTCGCTCGATCCGGCGCGCTTCCGGCAGCTCATCGACTGGCACGTCGCCGAGGGCACCGACGGCATCGTCGTCGTCGGCACCACGGGCGAATCGCCCACCGTCAACTTCGACGAGCACAAGGAGCTGATCCGCATCGCCGTCCAGCACGCGCGCGGCCGCATTCCAATCATCGCCGGCACCGGCGGCAACTCGACCGCCGAGGCGATCGAGCTCACCGAGTCGGCGAAGAAGGCCGGCGCCACCGCCTGCCTGTCGGTCGTGCCGTACTACAACAAGCCGACCCAGGAAGGCTTGTACCGGCACTTCCGCAAGATCGCCGAGTCGGTCGAGCTGCCGCTGATCCTCTACAACGTGCCCGGTCGCACGGTGGCCGACCTGCAGAACGACACGGTGCTCCGGCTCGCGCAGGTACCGGGCATCATCGGCATCAAGGACGCCACCGCGAGCATCGAGCGCGGCTCCGATCTCATCCGCCGCCTGCCGCGCAACTTCGCCATCTACAGCGGCGAGGACTCGACCGCGCTGGCGCTCATCCTGCTCGGCGGGCACGGCGTCATCTCGGTCACCGCGAACGTTGCGCCGAAGCTGATGCATCAGATGTGCGCCGCGGCGCTGGTCGCCGACGTCAAGAAGGCGCGCGATCTGAACCTTAGGCTGCTGCCGCTGCACCAGCGCCTGTTCGTCGAGGCGAACCCGATTCCGGTGAAATGGGCGCTCGCGCAGATGGGCATGATCGAGTACGGCCTGCGCCTGCCGCTGTCGCCGCTCGCCGAGAAATTCCACGAGACCGTACGCGAAGCGCTGCACGAGGCTGGAATCGCCTTGCCGGGCTTGCGCGTAATAGAGGGGCGCGGCTGATGCCCCGCCCACGGCAGGGCCGAGGCTGATGCAAAAGCGGGTCGCGGTTTTCGCGAGCGTGCTCCTGCTCGGTGGCTGCTCGGGCGTCAACGACTGGATGGAAGGCAAGGTCGAGTACAAGAGCGCCGCGGCGCTGCCGCCGCTCGAGGTGCCGCCCGATCTGACATCGCCCGCGCGCGACAACCGCTACATCGTCCCGGAAACCGGCAAGTCGACGGCAACGCTCTCCAATTACGAGGCGGAGCGTCGCGACGCAAAGCCGGCAACGGCGAGCGCGACGCTGCTGCCGCAGCCCGAGCACATGCGCATCGAGCGCGCCGGCGCGCAGCGCTGGCTGGTGGTGGACGAAGCGCCGGAGAAGCTCTGGCCGCTGGTGCGCGAGTTCTGGCAGGAGAACGGCTTCCTCATCAAGCTCGAGCTGCCGGAGCTCGGCGTCATGGAGACCGAATGGGCGGAAAGCCGCGCGCGCCTGCCGCAGGGCGGGGTGCGCGGCCTCCTCAGCAAGGCGCTCGATTCCTTCTATTCGACTTCGGAGCGCGACAAGTACCGCACCCGGCTCGATCGCGCGGCGGACGGCAAGTCGACCGAGGTGTACATCAGTCACCGCGGCATGGTGGAGGTCTACACCACCATGCGCGACCCGCAGAGCAACGCGCCCGGCGATACGAAATGGCAGCCGCGCGAGCCCGATCCGGAGCTCGAGGCGGAATTCCTGCGGCGCCTGATGGTGCGCCTGGGCGCGCAGGAGGAGAAGGCGCGCACGCTCACCGCGTCCGCCGTCGCGCAGCAGGAGAGCCGCGCGCAGATCCGCAAGGGCGTGAACGGCGCCGAGGAGCTGGAAGTGTTCGAGCCCTTCGACCGCGTCTGGCGGCGCGTCGGTCTGGCGCTCGACCGCGTCGGCTTCACCGTCGAGGACCGCGACCGCCAGAAGGGCATCTACTTCGTGCGCTACGCCGATCCGGACACCGAGAAGGACACGCGCGGCGTCCTGACACGCTGGTTCTCGAGCGACTCGAAAGTCAAGGCCGAGCAGTACCGCGTGCAGATCAGCCAGTCGGGTACCGCGAGCCAGGTCAACGTGCTCAACAAGGATGGCGCCGCCGACAGCTCGAAAACCGCGCAGCGCATCCTCACGCTGCTGCTTGAGCAACTGAAGTAAGTTGCTGCGCTTCGCCTCGCTCGCGAGCGGCTCGGGCGGCAACTGCCTCGTCGCGCAGGCCGATCTCACCCGCGTGCTGATCGACTGCGGGCTCAACCTGCGCGACACCGAGCGGCGCCTCGCGCGCCTCGGTCTCGAGCCGGCCGAAATCGACGCGATCCTGGTGACACACGAGCACGGCGATAACGCCGGCTGCGTGTTCGACTTCGCCGCCGCGCACAGCACGCTCGTCATCCTCACGCACGGCACGCTGCGTGCGCTCAAGGCCGAGGGCAAGCTGCACGAGGGCATCCGCACGCAGCTCGTCCGCGGCGAGGAGCGCTTCTCGATCGGCGGCATGGAAGTGCTGCCGTTCACCGTCCCGCACGACGCCGCGGAGCCGGTGCAGTTCGTCGTCTCGGACGGTGCCGCAAGACTCGGCGTCCTTACCGACATCGGCATCGGCACGCGCCACGTGGAAAGAGTGCTCTCCGGCCTCGACGCGCTGGTGCTCGAGTGCAACTACGATCGCGAAATGCTTTGGCAGGGCGGCTACCCCCGCTTCCTGAAGGAGCGCATCGCCGGCCCGTTCGGCCATCTCGACAACCGCGACGCCGCGCGGCTGCTCGCCGCGCTCGACTGCTCGAAGCTCAAGCACGTCATCGGCGCGCACCTCTCGCAGCAGAACAACAAGCCCGATCTTGCGCGCGAGAGCCTCGCCGCGACCCTCAACTGCTCCCCGGCCTGGATCGGCCTCGCCACCCAGGACGACGGCTTCGACTGGCGCGACGCCTAGTTCGGGGACGGAGCCCGAATTAATTCGGGGACGGAGCGCGAACTCGGTCAACCCGCTTGGGCGCGCACCGTTGTTCCGCTCATGCCGAGGCGAGCGCGATACGTGGTTCCCGATATCGCGCTCCATGTCATCCAGCGCGGCCATAACCGCAATAGCTGCTTCAGGGATGACACGGACCGTATGGTCTATCTCGCCAATCTGGCCGAGCTGGTCGGCAAGACGGCATGCGCGCTGCACGCCTATTGCCTGATGACGAACCATGTCCATCTGCTGCTGACGCCGCCGGGCGCCCAAGCGTGCGCAACGCTCATGCGCACGCTCGGCCAACGCTACGCGCAGTACTTCAATCGCCGATACGAAAGGAGCGGCGCGCTATGGGAAGGCCGCTACCGCTCCTGCCTCGTCGACTCATCCGCGTATGTGCTCGCGTGTTATCGCTACATAGAGCGCAATCCGGTGCGCGCGGCGATGGTGAGCGCACCGGCCGCCTACCGCTGGTCGAGCTTCGATGGCAATTGCGGCCGGGCCTTGAACAGGCTGCTTACGCCTCACGTGGAGTACCTGGCGCTCGCTGCCGACGAAGGATCGCGGCAACGCGCCTATTGGCGGATGCTCGATCAACCGGACGAGCCGGGCGTGCTGGCGGCCATCCGCGATGCCACCAATGGCGGTATGGCACTGGTCGGCGCGGCGCTGAAGGCGAAGCTGCAAGCGGAAAGCGGTCGGCCGCTGGAGCGCAGGAAGCCAGGTCCGGCGCCGCAGGAGAAGCCGAGCGTAGATACGCTGACGCGCGCGCTCGGCTTCTGAGTTCGGGCTCCGTCCCGGAATTAGTTCGGGCTCCGTCCCCGAACTACAGGCCGATGGTGGTGCTGGAGACGCCCGGCAAGGACGCTTCCCAGATCTCCATGAATCGCCCGCGCATGGCGAGCGCTTCGGTTTCGTCGCCGAGGCCGATGGCGCCGCGATAGAAGCGCGCCTGCGGTCGGCGCACGTAGTGCTGGGAGTCGAGGACGAGGAAGGCGTCCTGCACTTCGCGGATGTGCTCCTGTGTGCGGTTGATCTGCATGGCGTGCGCGTAGCGGCGCAGGAGCGCGAGGAGGCGCGGGCAGAAGCGCATCAGGTGGTCGGTGTCGTGCACCACCATGTACAGGCGCCGCGTGCGGCTCGCCGCCAGGAAGCCTTCGAGCCCGGCGATGCGCGGCGAGTCATTGAGTCTCAGCGCCGAGCCGTCCGGATCGAAGATGCGCAGCTCGCGTCCCGGCTGCGCCAGCAGGCGATCGACCGCCTCCTGGAAATCCGCGGCGCTGTCGAACCGCTCGTAGCTCGCTTCATCCATCTAGTCGCGCTCCACGCGGACATAGCCGCGCCTTTGCCAGTCGGAGATTAGTCGCGTAAGGCCGGCCCGGGCAAGGTCGGCCGCCCGCACCGCGCGCGCATCGGCGAGGCGCCGCAGCAGCGCCGCCGCGCGCGGCGAGACGAGAAACGAGTCGCCGTTCACGAAAAAGCGCCGCCCGCTGTACAAAAGCTGGGTTTTGGGCTCGAGCGCCACCCGCCCGGCGAGCCGCTTCGGCGTGCGCGGCGCAAACACCACGTGGCCCTTCGGCTGGGTGAGATATTCGCCGAGGAAGCGCTCGACATCGCCTTGCGTCCAGCGAATGCCACCGAGCACGCGCGCCGCGAACGCCACCATTTCGCGCGGCAAGCGAGCGCTGCTGCGCGCGGGTGCGAGGCGCGGATCGCGATAGCGCGCGTCGGCGAGCCCGCGCTCGTGCAGCCAGTCGAGAAAGGCGGCGCCGAGCTCCGCGCCGCTCGGCGCGCGAAAGCCGATGGAGTAGGTGAAGCAGCGTTCGAGCGCGACGCCGTCGTGGCGCATGCCCGGCGGCAGGTAGACGAGGTCGCCCGCGGACGCGATCCAGGAAGCACCGCCGGCGATGCGCCAGCGGCGCCGGCCGCTGCCTTGCAGCAGGAACACGTCATACGAATCGACGTGCGGCCCGACGCCGCCGCCCGGCGTGGCGTAGCTCACCATGACGTCGTCCAGGCGTGCCTGCGGCACGAAGGAAAAGCGCCGCAGCAGGGCATCGGCGCCGACGTGGTGCAGGTTGACGCCGCTCACGAGCAGCGTCCAGTCCCGGCGCTGGGGCCGCAGGCGCGCGAACGGACCGTGCTGCGTCCGGTAGCGCGGGCCGCGGCGTTCGACGACACGCGACTCCACGTCGTCGCGCGCGGCCAGCGCGCGCAGCTCGGGCTCCGAGAGGACGCCGCTGAAGCGCGGCAGCGCGCCGCGCACGAAGAGTGGGCGCTTCTGCCAGTGCCGCCGCAAGAATTCGCGCGGCGTCAAGCCGCCGAGCAAAAACGCATTCACCCGGTCGATTATATGTAGCGACGACACTACACCCGCCGCTCGCGCCGGCTGTTGCATTTAGCAAAAACTTTTGGAATAGAATCGGTCGCGATGTTGCAAGCGGGACAACCTGCACCGGCATTCGAGCTGCCCGACGCAGATATGCAGACGGTGGCCCTGTCGGCATTCAAGGGCAAGAAGCACGTCGTGCTCTACTTCTATCCGCGCGACGGCACGCCGGGCTGCACGCTCGTCACCACCGACTTCTCCGACCACGAGGACCAGTTCGGCAAGCACGACTGCGTCGTAATGGGCGTCTCGCGCGACGACTGCCTGACGCACGCCGACTTCCGCGACCGCCACGGCGTCACCATCGCGCTGCTCTCCGACACCGAAGGCGACGTGTGCCGCAAATACGGCGTGCTGCAGCAGAAGGAGGACGAGGGCGGCGCGCGGCGCGAGTGCCTGGTGCGCTCCACCTTCATCGTCGACAAAAAGGGCGTTCTCCGGCACGTCGCCTACGGCGTCAACCCGCGCGGCCACGCCGCCGAGGTGTACGACCTGATCAAACGTCTACGCTCGTAGCGCGCAATACCGTCGTTGGCGTGCGCATGGGCGTCGCCGACGCGCAAGGCGTAGATCTCTCGCCGCCTTCGGAGCTTTCCTATCTGCACGGCGGCTACGGCGAGATGCTGCCCGCGCTCGAGCAGGCCCTCGAAGGCAAGGGCGCCGGCGAATCGGTGCAGCTGCAGCTCGAGCCCGAGCAGGCGTTTGGCGAATACCAACCGGAGCTGCTGCGCATCGAGCCACTCGGCCGCTACGGCGAAGGCGTCAGCGTCGGCATGCAGATCGAGGAGGCCGAGACGCTCTATACGGTGACCGATGTCGCGGGCGGCAGCGTCGTCATGGACGCAAACCACCCGCTCGCC
>JAEKLK010000069.1 GCA_019509895.1 Betaproteobacteria bacterium
AAGGGCACGGCCGCGCGCACCAGCTCCGGATCGTCGTCGGCGGCGAAAGCCGAGCCGCCGCCCGCGAGCGCATCGCTCACTCGGTCGAGCGCGTATTGCCGGATCGAGCAACCGCTGAGCGCGGCGACGACAGCGAGGGCGAGGATCGATTTCATGGTCGGCCCCCGGCTCAGTGCGGCGCGAGGGCGGACATCGCCCGCAAGTGCCGCGTCACTTCGCGCGCCGCCGCAAGCCAGGACATCTCGCGATAGGCGATGCCGTGGCGATGGCAGAACTCGCGCGTGATGCGCCTTGCCTGCGGCAGGCGTGCAGTCGGCATCGAGGGGAAGAGGTGGTGCTCGATGTGGTTGTTGAGGCCACCGAAGACAAAGTCGTGCAGGCGCGAGCTGCCGAGGTTCCGCGTGACTGCGATCTCCTGCACGAAGAACGGCAGCTCCTCATCGGGCTCGATGACGCGCGTGCCGATGTGGTTGACGAGGAAAATCGCCCCGGTGTACGGACCGATGAGCCAGGTCATCAGCGCGTAGTTGACGAGCGCATCGCCGAGGCCCAGCACGATCGTCGGCGGCACGAGCCAGAGGAACGCGTGCAGCGCGAGCACCGCCTGATCGATACGCGTGGTGCGCGGGTTGCGACGCAGGTATTGCAGGCTGTCGAGCTTGAACGTCAGGCCCTGGAGCGAAATCAGGATCCAGATGAGCACGGCCTGGTGCCGGCTGAGCAGCGCCCCCAAGCCGCGCTTTTGCGCCGCCGACTGCGCGTACAAGCTGAAGAGGTCCGATTGCATGTCCGGATCACGGCCGCGGTCGTTGCAATGCGGGTGGTGCGCGCGGTGGATGTGGCTGAAATAGGAGTAGCAAAGCGCCGTCAGCAGCGTGTTGAAGACCTGGCCGATGCACTGCGCGAGGCGGCGATCGCGGGTCAGCGCGCCGTGCCCGGCCTCGTGCGCGATGAATGCGGCCTGCACGCACAAGAACGCCAGCGCCGCGAGGCAGAGGAGGCGCAGCCCCCAGCCGGGCGCAGTGAGCAATCCGGTGTAGGCGCACGCGTAGCCGCCGAGCACGAGCGCTCCGTAGGCGACCGCGCGAACCGGCGCCGGCTTGAAGCAGCCTGCGCTTGCGAGTTCGTTGATCAGCAGCCGGTGCAGGCGATGCCCGCGGTTTGCGACGGCGCTCATGGCTTGGCTCCCTTGTTGTGGTGACCTCGCATTCCTTGAGCACCGCTTGTGCCAGCGCTTAGGTCGTTGTTTCTGCTTGTATTGGATGCATCACAGATTCAAGTGACTATCATTTTTTGTTTATAGCGCATACATTGAATGCATGGTGAGCGAGACCTTGCGCCCGGCAGATCGCGACTTCCTGCGGCCCCTTTCCGATGTGGTGTTCGGCAACCCTTTCACCGCGCAGCGCATGGCGCTCATCCGGCGGCTGGCGCCGGAAGCACCGGGCGATCTCACGAGCGACCGCGAGGCGCTGGCGCGCGTCGTGGCGCCGAAGTTGGCGTCTTTCGTGCGCGAAAGCGCGCTCACGCGGCTGGCCGCCGATGACCGGCTATTGCTCGAGCCGGCGCTGCTGTACGTCACTTATCACCGCTACGTGCCGCAGCTCGATGCGCATATCGAGCGCCAAGCCGACAAGAGCGGCGAGCCGCTCGGGGTGCCGTTCGGCGAACAGGCGGTCGGCGAGCTGGTGCAGATGGGCTTCGACGAGGAGCGGGCGGCACGCTTCTTTGCGCTCTTCTTCCAGCTGCGGCGCGCCTTCTTTTTCATCGACCGGGCGCTCGCCGGCGAAAGCGAGGCGATGCAGCGGCTGCGCCAGGCGCTCTGGAACAACATGTTCACGCACGACATGCGCACCTACGAGGCGGCGCTCTGGAACCGCATGGAGGATTTTTCGACCGTGCTGCTCGGCGAGACCGGCACCGGCAAAGGCTCGGCCGCCGCGGCGATCGGCCGCTCGATCTTCATTCCCTATCTCGTGCGCGAGCGGCGCTTCGCCGCGAACTTCGTCGAGAGTTTCATTGCCATCAACCTGTCGCAGTTCCCGGAGACGCTGATCGAGTCCGAGCTCTTCGGTCACCGCAAGGGCGCCTTCACCGGCGCCTTCGAGCGCCACCAGGGAGTGTTCGAGCGCTGCAATGCGCACGGCGCACTCTTCCTCGACGAGATCGGCGAAGTTCCGTTGCCGATCCAGATCAAGCTGCTGCAGGTACTGCAGGAGCGCACCTTCACAGCACTTGGCGACCGCGAGAAGAAGCGCTTTTCGGGGCGCGTGATCGCCGCGACCAATCGCCCGCTCGGCGAGCTGCGCAAAGGCGGCCGCTTCCGCGAAGACTTCTACTATCGCCTGTGCTCCGATGTCATCCACGTGCCGACGCTGCGCGAGCGGATCCGCGAGTCGCCGCGCGAGCTGGCGCAACTGGTGCGCCTGGTGCTCGCGCGTACCGCCGGCGAAGCGGGCGCCGCGCTCCATGGCCATGTGTTGGAAGCGCTGGCGCGCGATGTGCCCGCGGAATACCCATGGCCGGGCAATGTGCGCGAGCTCGAGCAGGCGGTGCGCCGCGTGCTGCTCACCGGGCACTATCTGCCGGACGCGGCGCCGGCGGCGGCATATGACCGCGAGGATCGGCTGATCGAGCAGTTGCGCGCCGGCACGCTGAGCGCCGAAGAGCTGCTCACGGCCTATAGCGCCATGCTGTACGAGCGCCTGGGAAGCTACGCCGCGGTTGCCGAGCGCACGGGCCTGGATCCGCGCACCTCGCGCAAGTACGTGCTTAGCGCAAAATCCGGATAGAAGCGCTCGCCGATAGCGCTTACAGTGCGGGCATGGATGGACGGCTGCAAAAAGCGAAGCGGTACCTGGACGAGCGGCGCGGTGAGCGCGTGACGCTGGAGGAACTGGCAAGCGCGGTCGGCGCAAGCCCGTTTCATCTGCAGCGGCGCTTCAAGGCGGCGTTCGGTGTCTCCCCGCGCGGCTATCAGGACGCGTACCGCGTCGAGTCCGTGAAGTCGTCGCTGCGCAATGGCCGCCGCGTGGCCGATGCGGTGTTCGACGCGGGCTACGGCTCGGTGTCGCGCTTCTACGAGAAGCACCACCTCGGCATGCATGCCCGGGCCTATCGCGCGCGCGGCAAGGGCGAGCGCATCCGCTACACGACCTTCGCGACGGCGCTCGGCATCGTGCTGCTCGCCGCCACGGAGAATGGCGTTTGCGCAGTCAAGCTCGGCGCCGACGCGGAGCAGCTGACGCAGCTGCTCGCCGGCGAGTTCAGCGCCGCGGAGCTTGGCGAATCGCCGCTGCCGGAGCTCGAAGCGCAGATCCGCAGCTTCATCGCCGGCGAAGGCACCCTGGCGCGCGTGCCGGTCGATATCCGCGGCACGGTGTTCCAGCGCCGCGTGTGGGAGGAGCTGCGGCGCATCCCGCGCGGCGAGACGCGCACCTATTCCGAAATCGCGCGCGCCATCGGCGCACCCGCCGCCGTGCGCGCCGTCGGCAGCGCCTGCGGGGCGAACCCGGTTGCGCTGGTCGTGCCGTGCCATCGCGCCGTGCGCACCGACGGCGGCCTCGGCGGCTACGCCTGGGGCCTGCCGGTCAAGCAGCGCCTGCTGGAGATCGAGAAGCGCCGCCGTAAATGAGGCGCGCCGACGGCGCGCGGCTCCTGCTGCTCGCCGCCATCTGGGGCGCCTCATTCCTCTTCACGCGCATTGCCGCGCCGGCGATCGGCCCCGTGGCCACGGCGGACTTCCGCATGCTGATCGCGGCTGCGGCGCTCCTCGTCTATTACCTGGCGATCGGCTTTGATGCGCAGTGGCGGCGCTGGTGGCCGCTTTACCTGACCATCGGCGTGCTGAACTCCGCAGCGCCGTTCCTGCTCTTCGCGTTTGCGGCGCTCACGCTGTCGGCCGGCCTCCTTGCCGTGCTCAATGCGACCTCGCCGATGTGGGGCGCGCTCCTTTCGACCATGGTGCTGCGTGAACGTCTCTCCGCCCGCCGCGGCGCCGGCTTGCTGATGGGCGTGGCCGGCGTAGCGCTGGTTTGCGCGCCGCAAGGCACGGCACGCTGGCTCGAGGTCACCGCGGCGCTCGCCGCAGCGATCTGCTATGCGGTGACCGTGGTGGTGCTGAAGCGCTGGGCGAACCAGGCGAGCGCACGCGGCATGGCGGTCGGCACGCAGCTCGCCGGCGGGCTGCTCCTGCTGCCGCCGCTCGCGCTTTCCCCCGCACCTGCATTCACGCCGGGCATCATCGGCGCAATGCTGGCGCTAGGTCTTGTATGCGGGGCGCTCGGCTACATCCTCTACTTCCGGCTCGTTGCCGATATCGGCCCGACCGGCGCGCTGACTGTGACGTACCTGATCCCGATCTTCGGCGTGATCTGGGGCGCGCTGTTTCTCGGCGAGACGCTGACGCTACCGATGGTGGCGGGCGCGCTCATCGTCGTGGCCGGCACGGCGCTCGTGCTGCGCGGCTAGAATCGCCGCATGGGGTGCGTCGTGGCGCTGGCGGGCCAGGTCGGAGGCGCCAAGCTGGCCGATGGGCTCTATCGCCTGCGGCGTGAAGCGCTTAGCGTGATCGTCAATACCGCGGACGATTACGAGCATCTCGGCCTCGCCTTCTCCCCCGACATCGACACGATGCTCTACACGCTCGCCGGCATCGCCGCCGCCGGTGCCGGCTGGGAGCCCGAGGGCGAAAGCCATGCCGTGCATGCCATGGTGAGGCGGCTCGGCGGTCCCGACCGCCCGGTGCTCGGCGACCGCTCGCTCGCGGCGGCGCTGCTGCGCAGTGACGGCTTGGCCGACGACCGGCGCCTGACCGAAATCACGCTCGCGTTCTGTCGCCACCTCGGCATCGCCGCGCGCGTGCTGCCAATGAGCGACGATCGCGTGCGCACTCACGTGCTCACCGACGAGGGCGCGGTCACGTTCCACGATTACTTTGCGCACCTCGGCTGCGAGCCGCCGGTGCGTGGTTTCCAGTACGCGGGCGCGAGTGCAGCGCGCATTTCAGATGAAGTGATGGACGCTCTGCATGCCAGAGACTTGGAGGCGGTGGTGATCTGCCCCGCGAACCCCTATCACGCCATCGCGCCGATGCTCGAGATCGAAGGCATGCGCACGCTCCTGCGCCGGAGCGGCGCGCCGGTCATCGCCGTGACGCCGATCATCGGCGGCCGGGCGCTGCGCGGCTCGGCCGGCAAGATGATGCGCGAGCTCGGCCGGGAATTGTCCGCCCGCTCGATCGCCGGCGAGTACCGGCGGCTGATCGATGGCTTCGTGCTTGACAGTGACGATGCGCTACTCGTCGAGAGCGTGCGCTCGCTCGGCATGGAGGCAATAGCAGTGCCGACGGTCATGCGCTCCGTCGACGACCGCGTGGTGCTGGCGCAGGAAGTGCTCGATTTCGCCGCCAGCATCCGCTTGCGGCGGGAGGCGGAAGTCCAGTGAGAGGGCTCGCGGTCGCCCTGCTCGGCCTGTCCGCGGTAGCCATGGCACAGGGCCAGGCGGACGTCGATCGCGCGGTGATTGAGCGCGACCGGCAAGCGGCGGAATTCGCGAATCCCGAGTTGCGCAATTTCCATCAGCGCCAGGATGCCGCCCATCGGCCGGTGCGCCCGGACGAGCGCGCCGCGCAGACGCGCGAGCGGGACGCGGAAGAGCTCGCCGAGAAACCCGTGCCTACTGCACCGGCGCCGGACTACAGTCCCCTACCGCTCCCAGGGGGGCCGACTCACGGGGTCGATCCCATACCGGTCCAGGGCCGAAGCCGCTAGCTTCGGATCGAGCGCGGCGAGCGCGGCGATGCAGATGTGCTTCGCATCCACCTCGAAAAACGCCCGCAGCGCCGCGCGTGTGTCGCTGCGGCCGAAGCCATCGGTGCCGAGCGCCACGTATTTGCGGGGCACATACGGGCGGATGAGGTCGGCCACCGCACTAACGTAGTCGCTCGCCGCAATCACCGGCCCTCGCGTCGCACCGAGACATTGCTCGACCCAGCTTCGCTCGCCCGCGCCGATGCGATTGGCGCGCTCGACCCGCATGCCGTCGCGGCGCAGCTCCGTGAACGAGGTGACGCTCCACACCCCCGCGGAAATCTGCCAGTCATTCGCGAGCAGCTCGGCCGCCGCCAGCACTTCGCGCAGGATGGAGCCCGCACCCAGCAGCTGCAGCTGCGAGCCCTCGCGCAGGCGATACATGCCGCGCAGGATGCCGTCGGTCGCCTCCGCCGCCGGCGCCGGATGCGGATAGTTCTCGTTCGCGACGGTCACGTAATAGAAGACATCGTCTTGCGCCTCGAGCAGCCGCCGCGCGCCGTGCTCGATAATCGCCGCGAGCTCGTAGGCGAAGCAGGGGTCGTAGGCGCGGCAGTTCGGAATCGTCGAGGCGGCGAGATGCGAGGCGCCATTGCGCCCGCCTCGGTGATGCCTTCCTCGAGGATCTGCCCGTCCTTCGCTTCCCGGTAGTACAGCAGCTCTTCATGGTCTTCGGGCTCGTAAAGCTGCCCAAGCGCCGAATAGATGCCGAACTGGCGGAAGAGCGTCTGCATGCCGAACGTGCGCGCCTCGTCGGCGACGATCGGTACGACGCGCTTGCCGATCGCCGGGTCCTTCATGAGCTGGGAAAGGAGCTGCACGAACGCCATCGTGGTCGACTGGTTGCGCGGTGCCGACTGCAGCGCCGGCACCGCGAGCTTCGGTACCTCGCGCCGGCGCACCGGCAGATAGCCGCCGAGCGCATGTCGGCGCGCATGCAGGTATTTCATCTCCTGGGTTTCGGCCCCAGGATGCAGGAAGCGCAGCTGCGCCACATCCTCGTCGGAAAGCGGCACGGCGAAGCGGTCGCGGAATTCGCGCAGTGCCTCGTCGTCGAGCTTCTTCTGCTGGTGGGTGCCCATCTTGCCCTGGCCCCAGAGCCCCATGCCGTAGCCCTTCTTCGTCTGCGCGAGGATCACCGTTGGCTGGCCTTCGTGCTGGAGCGCCGCGCGGTACGCGGCGTAGATCTTGATCGGGTCATGGCCACCGCGACGCAGGTGGTCGATGTCCTCGTCACTCATGCCAGCGATGATCGCGCGCACTTCCGGATACTTGTTGAAGAAATGCTCGCG
>JAEKLK010000070.1 GCA_019509895.1 Betaproteobacteria bacterium
AAATGCACCTGCTTGATCGGCGCCCGCGGATTCATCTTGCGGATGCGCTGCGAGAGCTTCTCCACCTCGTCGGCCGAAACGAGATCGGTCTTCGACATCAGGATCCGGTCCGCGAAGCCGACCTGCTCCTGCGCCTCGTGGAACTCGTCGAGCTGCTTCGGCGCGTGCTTGGCGTCGACCAGCGTGATGATGGAGTCGAGCAGATAGTAGTTGCCGATTTCCTCGTCGGTGAAGAAGGTCTGCGCCACCGGTCCGGGATCCGCCATGCCGGTGGTCTCTATCACCACGCGGTCGAACTTCAGCGCGCCCTGCTCGCGCTTTTCCTTGAGCGAGCCAAGAATGCGGATCAGGTCGCCGCGCACGGTGCAGCAGATGCAGCCGTTGTTCATCTCGACGATCTGCTCGTCGGATTTCTCGATGATCGCGCTATCGACCCCGACTTCGCCGAACTCGTTCTCGATCACCGCGATCCTATGACCATGCTTCTCCTCGAGGATGCGATTGAGGAGCGTGGTCTTGCCGCTGCCGAGAAAGCCGGTGAGGATCGTCACCGGCACCATCTCCTGCTCTTGCATGGGCCGTCCTTGCCGCCAGAAACAAGGGCGGCATTCTACGCCGGGCTATGCGCGCAGCACCAAGAGACCCTTGAGGTACTCGCCTTCCGGGAATTCGAGCGCCACCGGATGATCCGCGGCCGCGCTGTAGCGCTCGACGATCTTCGCGCGCACGCCCGCGTCGAGCGCGGCGCCGGCGACGATCGATTGGAAGAGCGAGGGGTCCACCCCGCCCGAGCAGGAAAACGTCGCCAGCAGCCCGCCCGGGCGCAGCAGCTTTAGCGCGAGGAGGTTGATGTCCTTGTAGGCACGCGCCGCATTCTTCGCCTGTGCGGCGGTCGGGGCGAATTTCGGCGGGTCGAGCACCACCAGGTCGAACTGCGCGGCGCGATCGCGCAGCGTGCGCAGATGGGCAAAGGCATCCGCGTGCACGAACTCCACCCGCGATGCATCCAAGGCGTTGGCCGCCAGGTTTTCGCGCGCCACCTCGAGCGACGGCGCCGAGCTCTCGACGGCGACGATGCGCGTCGCGCCGCCGGCAAGCGCGTTGATGGCGAAGCCGCCGGTGTAGCAGAAGCCGTCGAGGACTTCGCGGCCCCCGGCGAGCGCGCGCACCTGCTGGCGGTTCTCGCGCTGGTCGAGGAAGAAGCCGGTTTTCTGGCCCTGCTCGACGTCGACCTTGAAATTCAGGCCGTACTCGATGATCGGGCAGCGGGCGGCGGCGCGGTTACCGCGCACGAACCCCGCGCGCGCCTCGAGGCCTTCGAGCTTGCGCGTCTCGGCGTCCGAGCGCTCGTAGATCGCCGAGCAGCCGGTGAGCTCGGCGAGCGCGTCGAGGATCGGCTCGCGCCAGCGCTCCACGCCGGCGGCGAGGAACTGCACGACCAGCACATCGGCGTAGCGATCGACGATCAGGCCCGGCAGGCCGTCGGACTCGGCGTGCACCAGGCGCAGCGCGTTGCCGTGCTTCGCGGCGGGCAGCGCCTCGCGCAGCGCCAGTGCCTGCATGAGCCGCTGGCGGAAGAAGGCGGCGTCGACCTCTTCGGCCGAATCGAAGGACCAGACGCGCGCCCGGATCTGCGAGTCCGGGCTGTAGGCAGCGCGGGCGAGCGTCTGGCCGTGCGCGTCGCGCACGTCGACCATATCGCCGCGGCCCGGCTTGCCGTTCACGCGCTCCACGGCGCCGGAAAAGATCCACGGGTGGTGGCGCTTGAGCGACTTTTCGCGCCCGGACTTGAGCTGCAGTTCCATCATTTCTTGCGAGCGCGCGGATGCGCTGCGTCGTAGACCTTGGCGAGCGCCTGGAAATCAAGGTGCGTGTACACCTGGGTGGTGGAGATACACGCGTGGCCGAGCATCTCCTGCACGGCGCGCAGATCCTGCGAGGACTGCAGCAGATGCCGGCGCGCGAGATACGCGCGCCGCGCGCGCCGACGAAAAGCGCCTTCTCGCTCGCCTGCGCGGCCTGCGCACGCACGCCAAGCCAGGCGCCGAGCGCTTCGCGTGCCTTGGCGCCGATCGGCACGGTGCGTGTCTTGGAGCCCTTGCCGGTCACGGTCACTTCGCCCTGCCGCACATCGAGCCGGCCGTCGTCGACGTTGAGCGAGACGAGCTCGCCAAGGCGCAGGCCGGAGGAGTAAAGGAGTTCGAACATCGCCCGGTCGCGGAGCGCGAGCGGCGAGGCATCGCCTTCGGCCTCGAGCAGCCGCTGCGTCGCCTCCACCGACAGCGCTTTCGGCAGCGGCCGCGCCGCCTTGGGTGCGCGGATGCCGAGCGCGGGATTGGCGCTGAAGCCGCGTTGGCGCGCCAGCCAGCGGAAGCAGCCGCGCCAGGCGCTCAACACCAGGGCCAGGGTGCGCGGCGAGAGGCCCCTCGCGTGCAGCAGCGCAATGGCGCGGCGGACCTCGTTCGGCTCCATCTTGGCGAGCGCCTCGCCGGCGCGCAGCGTGAGCAGCAGGTCGAGCGCGCGCCGGTAGTTCTCGAGCGTGGCCGGCGCGAGACGCCGCTGGTGCTTCAGTGCGGCGAGGTAATCTTCGGCGTGCTTCGCATCCACGTCTATAGGCGCGCGGTGACGCCGGCCGCGCACAGCTCGCCAATGCGGCGCAGATAGAGCGTTCCCATCTCCGGGTAGAAGCGCTTGGCATCTTCGCTGCCCATAGCGAGCAGGCCGAAGGTGGCGGTCTGACCGAGCGGGACGAGCGCCATCGAGCGGATGTGCTCGGCGGCGTCGCCGAACCAGGAGGCGAAGGCGTTGCCCTGCGCCGGGCCGCACTGGGGCGCGCCCATCACCGACGCATGCTGGCGCTCGCGCTCGTCCACCGGCTTGGCTTCCTCGAAGTCCGCGGCCACGCTCTTCCCCCACACCCGCAGCGCGACGTGCGGCACGGCGAAGTCCTCGCGCAGATGGAAGTAGAGCGAGCGCGTGAGCGCCGGAAAGTCCGGAGCGCCGACGAGCGCCACCGCCAGGCGATGCACCTTTTCGCTGATGGCATCGTTCTGCGTGCCGTTGGCGATCAGCTCGGCGAGCCGCCCTTCGAGGCCGCGCGCCTTCTCGCGCAGCGCCACCGTCTGGCGCTCGGCGAGCGGAATGGCGCGGCCGCCGTACGGATGCGGCACGTGGATCGACTCGAGGAGATCGGGGTGGTGCTCGAAGAACTGCGGGTTGGAGCGAAGGAAGCGGGCGAGATCGTCGGCGTTCATAGCTCTTTTATTTCCAGCGTGCCGTCGAAGACGGTTTCGGCCGGGCCTTTCATCAGCACCGCATTGTCGCCGCCCGCCCAAGCGATGGTCAACGCGCCGCCGTGCGTCTCGACCCGCACCGGGGACGCGAGCCGATGCTGGCTGATGCCGGCGACCACCGCCGCGCAGGCGCCGGTGCCGCACGAGAGCGTCTCGCCCGCGCCGCGCTCCCACACCCGGAGCGAAATGCGATGCGCGTCGCGCACCTGCATGTACCCGGCGTTCACGCCGTGCGCAAAGCGCGCGTGGCGCTCGATCAGCGGCCCCTGCGTCGTTACCGGTGCGCGCGCAACGTCCGGCACGAGCTGCACGGCGTGCGGATTGCCCATGGAGACGATGGCTACGGATACGCGCTCGCTCGCCACCTCGAGCGTCTCGACGCCGCTATAGACGGGCCGGCCCATGTCGACGCTCACCTCGCCGTCGTCCTCAAGCCGGGGACGGATGAGCCCGCCGAGCGTCTCCACCGTGAGCTCGCGCTTGCGCGTCAGGCCCCGATCGTGCACGAAGCGCACGAAGCAGCGCGCGCCGTTGCCACACTGCTCCACCTCGCCGCCGTCGGCATTGAAGATGCGATAGCGGAAGTCGGCGCCGGCCGCCTGCGGCCTCTCCACCACCAGGATCTGGTCGCAGCCCACCCCCAGATGCCGGTCGGCGATCCGCCGCAGCTGCTCGCGCCCGAGCGAAAAGGGCTGCGCCGTGCAATCGAGCATCACGAAGTCATTGCCGGCCCCCTGCATCTTGGTAAAGGCGAGCTTCATTGGAAACGCTGCAGCCGCTCGCGCACCAGGCGCCCGACCGTCAGCCCGAGCTCCAGCGCGCGGCGGCCTTCGCGACCGTCGATCCGCACGGGCTCGGTTCCTTGCACGGCGGCGGCGAAGGCCGCCGCCTGGTCGGCGAGCGCGTCGCCGCCTTCATACGTTTCGTCGGTTTGCGCGATGTTGCCGCCTGCTTGGCGCACGTAGCGGAGCCGCGCGGCCTGCAGATCGGCCGACGCGTACATGTCGGCCTGGAAGACGCGGAGCTTGCGCACTGGCGCCTGGCTGACGCGGCTCGCCGACAGGTTGGCGACGCAACCATTGGCGAACTCCAAGCGCGCATTGGCGATGTCGATGTCGCGCGTCAGCACGCGGAAGCCGCAGGCGCTAACGTCGGTGGGCTCCGATCGCGCCAGCGCGCAGGCGAGGTCGAGATCGTGGATCATGAGATCGAGCACCACGTCCACTTCGACGCCGCGCTGCTTGAAGGCGGCGAGCCTCTCCGCTTCGATGAACACCGGCCGGTCCATGCCGGCATGCAGCGCTCGGAACGTGCGGTTGTAGCGCTCGACATGCCCGCACTGCAGGACGAGCCGGCGCTCCGCGGCGAGCGCGATCAGCTCGTCGGCCTCGGCCAGCGTCGTGGCGATGGGCTTCTCCATCAGGAGATGCAGGCCATGCTGCAGGCAGTCGCGCGCGATCGCGTGGTGGCGATCGGTCGGCACCGCGATCACCGCCGCGTCGGCTTGGCCGAAAATGGCGCGATAGTCGCTGAGCGCGTGGGTGGAGACGGCCTGCGCGCGCGCCAGATCGGCGTCCACGACCGCGATGACCTGCACGCCGGGCAGCCGCGCGAACTTCTGCGCGTGGTAGCGACCCATGTGGCCGGCGCCGACGATCGCGATTTTCAATAGAAGCCCAGCTCGCCCTCGGGGCGCGTCTTGAAGCGCTTGTGCAGCCAGTGGTACTGCTCGGGCATCTCGCGCACCCGTTCCTCGATGAACGCCATCATGCGGCGCGCATCGGCCGCATCGTCGCCGCTCGGGAAGTCATGCCATGCCGGATAGAGTCGCACCACGTAGCCGCCGCCCGGCAGCATGCGCGCCACGCACGGGACGACGCGCGCGCCGGTCGAGCGCGCAATATACGACAGCCCTATGGCGGTCGCTGCCGGCACGCCGAAGAACGGCACAAATGTCGTCCCTTTGCGGCCGAAGTCCAGATCCGGCAGGTAGTAGAACGGGATGCCCGACTTGATCCAGCGCAGCACCTTGCGCAGGCCCTGCTGGCGTGAAACGACGTGCGGCTGAAAGCGCGTGCGGCTCCTGAGCAGCAGTCGGTCGAGCACCGGGTCCTTCTGGTGCGAATAGAGCGACGAGAGGTCGCGGTCCATCGACAGGCGAATGCCGGCGGCATCGAGGCCGGCGAAGTGCGGCGCGAGCACGATCACTTTCGCACCTGCCGCGTCGAGGTGCTCGAGCCCCTCGAGCCGCACCATGCGCTTGATGCGCTCCGTCGAGCCCCACCACAGCACCGTGCGGTCGACGAAGCCCCGGCAGAACGCGCGGAAGGCGGCGCGCGCCAGGCGCTCGCGCTCGGCGCTCGGCATCTGCGGGAAGCATTTCTCCAGGTTGATGCGCGTCACGCGCCGCCGCTCGGGGATCAGCCAGTAGAGGAGTGTCCCGACCGCGCTGCCGATCGCAGCGAGCGCGCGCAGCGGCAGCCAGTGCACCAGCCACAGCAGCGCGAAGAGGATGCGGGTCAAGCGACCGGGCTCTTGATCCGCGGCGGCGGCGCCTTCGCACCGCGTGGCGTCTTGTATCGGTTGTAGCCCCACAGGTATTGCTCGGGACAGAGGGCGATGAGCTCCTCGAGCGCGCGGTTCATGCGGCGCGTCGGCGTCTCGCCCGCGCGCGCGGGCGGCAGCGGCCGCACCAGGATGGAGTAGCCCTCGCCGTTCGGCAGGCGCTTCGCGAAGGCGAGGAACGTCATGACGTTCGCGCGACTCGCGAGCTTCGCCGCGAGCGTCATGGTGTAGGCCGGGCGGCCGAAAAATTCGCTCCATTCGCCTTCGCCCGCGCCGGGCACCTGGTCCGGCAGGAAGCCGACCGCCTCGCCCCGCTCGAGGGCGCGGAAGAGCTCGCGCACGCCGGAGAGGTCCGCCGGGACGAGGCGCACGTTCGGCCGCCCGCGGCCGGCGCGCATCAGCGGCTCGAGCCAGCCGACCTTGGGCCGCCGGTAGAGCACCGTGATCGGCATGTGACCCGCGGCGTATTGCGCCGCGACCTCAAAGGCGCCCATGTGCGGCGTGAGAAGGAGGACCGCCTTTCCGTCGCGCTGCGCCGCGAACACGGCCTGCGCGCCATCGACCTCTTTCACGAGCGAGACGACATCGCCATGCGGCCGCAACCACAGCGCCGGCACTTCCATCACCATCTCGCCGGCGGCGGCGATCGCGCGCCGGCGCACCTCCTCGTTGTCGTAGCGCGCGCTCGCCAGGTTCTCGCGCAGGTGTCGCCGGTACGTGGGCGATATCCCATACATGGCCCAACCGAGGACGCTTCCCAATCGATGCAGCGAGCGCAGGGGCAGGGTCGCGAGCCAGCGCATGAGCGCGGTCGGCAGCGTGGTCGAGATGCGGGACAAATTTGGTATCCTTGCGGCCTTCTCCAAGAGACCCGCCCGCATGAGCGATTTTCTTTTTACTTCCGAATCGGTGTCCGAAGGCCATCCGGACAAGGTCGCCGACCAGATTTCCGATGCGGTGCTCGACGCGATTCTAAAGCAGGACAAGACTTCGCGCGTCGCGGCCGAGACGCTGGTGAAGGACAACCTGGTGGTGCTGGCGGGCGAGATCACCACGCACGCGCGCGTCAACTACGACGAGGTCGCGAGGAAGACGATCAAGCGCATCGGCTACACCGATCCCGCGATCGGCTTCGACGCCTCGACTTGCACCGTGCTCGTTGCCTACGGCCAGCAGTCGCCCGATATAGCCCGCGGCGTCGACAAGAGCGTCGATCTCGATCAGGGCGCGGGCGACCAGGGCTTGATGTTCGGCTATGCCTGCGACGAGACGCCGAGCCTGATGCCGCTTCCGATCTTCCTTTCGCATCGCCTGGTCGAACGCCAGGCGGAGCTGCGCCGCAGCGGGAAACTGCCGTGGCTGCGCCCGGACGCGAAGTCGCAGGTCACCGTGCGCTACGTGAACGGCAAGCCCGAGTCGATCGACACCGTGGTGCTCTCGACGCAGCATGCGCCGGGCATCGAGCACAAGAAGCTTTCCGAGTCGGTGGTCGAGGAAGTCATCAAGCCGGTGCTGCCGAAATCGATGATCAAGGGAAAGATCAGCTATCTCGTCAATCCGACGGGCGCCTTCGAGATCGGCGGGCCGAAGGGCGACTGCGGCGTGACCGGCCGCAAGATCATCGTCGACACCTACGGCGGCTCGGCGCCGCACGGCGGTGGCGCGTTCTCGGGCAAGGACCCCTCGAAGGTCGACCGCTCCGCCGCGTACGCGGCGCGCTACGTGGCGAAGAACATCGTCGCCGCCGGCCTCGCGTCGCGCTGCCTGGTGCAGGTTTCCTACGCCATCGGCGTGGCGCGGCCCACGAGCGTCATGGTGACCACGCAGGGCACGGGCAAGATGTCGGACGACGCCCTCTCGGCGCTCGTCACCCAGCATTTCGATCTGCGCCCGCGCGGCATCATCCAGATGCTCGACCTTCTGCGGCCGATCTACGAGAAGACCGCGGCCTACGGTCACTTCGGCCGCGAGGAGCCCGAGTTCAGCTGGGAAGCGACCGACAAGGCCCTGGTTCTGAAGCAGGCAGCGTAAGGAGGACTTTCCCGTGAAAAACCTCGAAGAGGTGCTGCGCAGCGCCGGCAACGCCGTCGCGATGCTGCGCAATTCCCAGATCGGCGCCTATGTTTACCCGGTGGTGCCGGGCGAATTCTCCAACTGGCGCGACGAGCAGGCCGCGTGGCAGAAGAGCGCCGTGCTCTTCGACCAGTCGCACCACATGGTCGAGCAATACGTGCAGGGGCCGGACACGCTGAAGCTCTTCTCGCATCTCGGCATGAACAGCTTCGCCAACTTCCCGGTCA
>JAEKLK010000071.1 GCA_019509895.1 Betaproteobacteria bacterium
GGCGTCCCGTTGCCCGGATTTCACTTCGCGGTACCAGATGTCGTGGTGCTCCTTCGCCCACGTCTCGTCGGTGTAGCCGTTGCGCATGTTGCCGTAGGCGCCTTGGACGCCGATCGTGCCCATGTAGATGTGCCCGAGCGCCGCGGCGATGTAGAAGAGCGCCGCGGTCACGTGCCAGATCCACGCTTCCTGCATGGTGTGGCGCGTCTGGTCGAAGTTCGGAAAGAGCAGGATCAGGCCGCTCCACGCCATCACGATGGAGAGGCCGAGCACGCCGGCCCAGAACCACACCTTCTCGCCGCCGTTGAAGCGGCCCGAGGAAATGTGCTCGTTCTTCACGAAGAAGGCCCACGAGCGGCGCAGCCACTTCCAGTCGTAGCGCTTCCACAGGTTGTCGCGCGCCCAGATGACCACCATCACCGCCACCGAGACGATGAAGAGCGGCGCGACGAAGTTGTGCATGTTCTTCGAAAGCTGGGTGAGCCACGCAAAGAGGGTGTAGCCGATCAGCGGCAGCAGCAGGTGCTTGCCGAAGAACATGATCAGACCCGAGATGCCTAGCAAGCAGAAGCTGATCGCGGTCGTCCAGTGCACCGTCATCTCGAAGGCGTTGAAGCGGCGCATGAGGCGCCCGGTCGGCGGCTCGCTGAGCTTCACCGGACCCTTCAACAGATAGAGGCCGAGCATGGCGGCGATCGCCAGCACCAGCAGCCAGCCGCCGTAGAACATCACGGGGCCGTTGCGGATGCGCCGCCAGGTGTCGCCCCAGGACTGGACCAATACCTCCGTCTCGCGTCCGCGCACCGTGGTCGTCGTGTACGGGCCGGATTCACCCCGGCGCACTTCGCGCCACACGGGCGCGTTATTGCCGGGCTGGGTGACAGCGCGCTGCTGCTGCGCCTTGATGGTGTCTTCCGAGGCGGGCGGCGGGTTCTGCTGCTGGGCGAATGCCGTGCCGGCGACCAGGAGCGATAGCCAAAGTATGAGGAACCTCATCGCACTACCGGCTAATGCGCTGATATTCGTGCTGCGCGAGCTGGCGCTGCTTGATCGACTCTTCCCAGCTCGTGCGGTCGCCCTTGGTCCACTTGCCGCCGCGCAGCTCCGCCAGCGGCGGGTCGTTGTCCCACGAGCGGTTGTCCGGCTTGCCCTGGTACTTGCCCTGCTTGTAGACGACCACCTGCTCTTTCTCGCCGCAGGCGCCGAGCATGAGCGCGGCAGCCAGCAAAAGTCCGAGCCGCATCATGACTTGCCGCTCGTCGGCGCCGGCTGCTGTTGCTGCACCGGCGGCTGCGCGCCGGGCTTCGGCGGCAGGCCGTAGGCCGTACTCCAGCCCCAGACCTCGGAGCCGCGGCCGCGGCGCAGCACCCGCTCGCGGTAGATGTCGGCGATCACGTCGCCGTCACCGCCGAGCAGCGCCTTGGTCGAGCACATCTCCGCGCACGCCGGCAGCTTGCCTTCCGAGAGGCGGTTGCGGCCGTACTTCTTGAACTCGACTTCCGAGCGGTCGGGTTCCGGGCCGCCCGCGCAGAAGGTGCACTTGTCCATCTTGCCGCGCAGGCCGAAGGCGCCCGCCTGCGGGAACTGCGGCGCGCCGAAAGGGCAGGCGTAGAAGCAGTAGCCGCAGCCGATGCACAGGTCCTTGTCGTGCAGCACCACGCCGTCGTCGGTGCGATAGAAGCAGTCGACCGGGCACACCGCCATGCAGGGCGCATCCGAGCAGTGCATGCAGGCGACCGAGATCGATTTCTCGGCGCCGACCACGCCGTCGTTCAGCGTGACGACACGCCGGCGGTTCACGCCCCAGGGCACTTCGTTCTCGTTCTTGCAGGCGGTGACGCAGCCGTTGCACTCGATGCAGCGCTCGGCGTCGCACAGGAATTTCATTCTCGCCATGGTTCCCTCCTTATGCCTTCGCGACCTGGCAAAGCGTCGTCTTGGATTCCTGCATCATGGTCACCCGGTCGTAGCCGTAGGTGGTGGCGGTATTCACCGCCTCGCCGCGCACGATCGGCGCCGAGCCGTCGGGATAGAAGGGCAGCATGTCCTCGCCCTGCCACCAGCCGGAGAAGTGGAACGGCACGAATATCGTGTCGGGCCCGATGCCCTCGGTCACCTTCGCCTTCACCTTGAGCTTCGCCCCGGTGGGCGTCGAGAGCCAAACGTACTCGCCGTTACGGATGCTGCGATCCGCCGCCGTCTTCGGGTTGATCTCCGCGTAGCAGTCCTGCTGCAGCTCCGCGAGCCACGGATTCGAGCGCGTCTCTTCGCCGCCGCCCTCGTACTCGACGATGCGGCCGGAGGTCAGGATCAACGGATACTTCTTGTGCATCTCGTCCTTCACCGCCTTCTGCTGCACCGACTTGAAGAGCGTCGGCAGGCGCCAGAAGACCTTCACGTCGTCGTGCGTCGGATACTTCTCGACGAGATCAGGACGCGGCGAATAGAGCGGCTCGCGGTGCTGCGGGATCGGGTCCGGGAAGTTCCAGACCACCGCGCGCGCCTTGGCGTTGCCGAACGGGCAGCAGCCGTGCTTCATCGCCACGCGCTGGATGCCGCCGGAGAGGTCGTTCGCCCAGGTCTTGCCCTCGGCTTCCTTCTTCTCTTCGTCGGTGAGCTCGTCCCACCAGCCTAGCTTCTTCAGCAGCACATGGTCGAACTGCGGATAGCCGGTGGTGATGTCGCTTCCCTTGTTGGCGATGCCGTCCTCCGCCAGCAGATTGACGCCGTCCTTCTCGACGCCGAAGAGCGCGCGGAACGTCATGCCGCCGTCCATCGGGTGCTTGGAGGTGTCGTACAGGTTCGGCGAGCCCGGGTGCTTGATCGCCGCGCTGCCGTAGCACGGCCAGGGCAGGCCGTAGTAATCGCCGGTGAGGTCGTAGCCGGTCTTCGCGTCCTTGCCGCCGCGCGCGCGCAACGTCTTCACGTCGAACACATGCTGGTTGCGCATGTGCGCCTGCAGCCGCTCGGGCGACTGGCCGGTGTAGCCGATGGTCCAGCAACCCTTGTTGACCTCGTTGCGCAGCGTGTCCTCCATCGACGGCTCGTCGCGACCCTTCACCTTCACGAGGCGCAGGTTCTGTTTTCCGTCCTTCTTGCCGAGGAACTGGTCGGCAAAGCCGAGCTTCTGCGCGAGCTCGTACATGATCATCTGGTCGGTGCGCGACTCGAACAGCGGGTCGATCACCTTCTCGCGCCACTGGAGCGACCGGTTCGACGCGGTCACCGAGCCTTCGGTCTCGAACGTTCGAGTCCTGATCGATCGCCTCGTTCTTCTCGAGCACGCCGTCGATCCAGCGCGAGACCGTCATGCCGGGCTTCGCCATGAGCGCCTCGGAGGCGTAGCGCTTCTTCAGCCACTCGAGGTCGACGTTCCACACCTTCGCCCAGTGGCTCCAGGTGCCCGGCACGGCGACCGGGTAGTAGCCGGGCAGCGTGTCCGGGTTCGGGCCGATGTCGGTTGCGCCCTGCACGTTGTCGTGGCCGCGATAGATGTTGCAGCCACCGCCGGAGCGCCCGACGTTGCCGAGCGCGAGCATCAGGATGTTGGAGGCGCGCACGATGGCGTTGGCGTTCGTGTGCTGCGTCTGGCCCATCGCCCAGATGATGAAGCCCGGGCGGTTCTCGGCGAGCGTTTTCGCCACCGCGAACACTTCCTCCTCGGGAACGCCGGTGACCTCGGTCACCTTGTCGGGCGTCCACTTCTTCATCACTTCCTCGCGCACCTGGTCCATGCCGTAGACGCGCGCCTTGATGTACGCCTTGTCTTCCCAGCCGTTCTTGAAGACGTGGTACAGGATGCCGAAGAGGAATGCCACGTCGCCGCCCGAGCGCGTGCGCACGTACATGTCGGCCTTGGCGGCGGTGCGCGTGAAGCGCGGGTCGGCGACGATCACCTTGCAGCCGTTCTCTTTGGCGTGCAGCGTGTGGAGCATCGACACCGGATGCGCCTCGGCCGCGTTCGACCCGAAGAAGAGCAGCGACTTCGAGTTCTGCTCGTCGTTATAGGAGTTGGTCATCGCGCCGTAGCCCCAGGTCTGCGCGACGCCGGAGACGGTGGTCGAATGGCAGATGCGCGCCTGGTGGTCGGTGTTGTTCGTGCCCCAGAGGCGCGCCCACTTGCAAAGGAGCTGGGACTGCTCGTTGTTGTGCTTGGAGGAGCCGACGATGAACAACGCGTCCGGCCCGCTCTCCTTGCGGATGTCGAGCAGCTTCTGCGAGATCTCGTCGTACGCCTGGTCCCACGAGATGCGCTGCCACTTGCCGCCGGCGAGCTTCATCGGATACTTCAGGCGGTGCGACTCGTGCGTCATGCCGTGCTCGCGCACCGAAGCGCCTTTGGCGCAGTGTGCGCCGAGGTTGAGCGGCGAGTCGAACACCGGCTCCTGCCGCACCCAGACGCCGTTCTGCACCACTGCGTCGATCGAGCAACCGACCGAGCAGTGCGTGCACACGGTGCGCTTCACCTCGAGCTTGCCTTCCTCGGCCTTCGCCTCCGCCCGCTCGATGATGTTGAACGGCAGCTGCGAGGCGACCGCTGCGCCGCCCACGCCGATGCCCGAGCGCTTGAGGAAGGCGCGGCGATCCATCGTTCTTGCACCGACGTTGGACACGGCGCGCGCGAGCCGGGCCCGCGGCGCCTCTTGGGTCGTCGCTTTGCGAGTCAGCAGCATGGCGGTCTCCTCAGACCTTGGCGGTGCGGTAGTAGTTGTTCACGTGCTCGCTCGACTGGTAGCCGCGCGTCGCACGCTTGTCGTTGGCCGGAATGGATTGCGTGGAGGGCGCTTTCGTCGCCACGATGGCGGCGGCGGTGGCTGCGCCACCCGCGCCCAACGTAAGCAGAAAATTGCGCCGCGTGAGTTGCTTCGTGCGCTGACTCATGAGAGGCCTTCCTCCGTCGATCTAATAGTTATGCGCGCGAGGATTCTAGAGCATTTCAAAAGCCGCCTGCTCCAATGAAAAGAACGCTTTCGCGACTCGCGAGACCGGTCGATAAAACGAGGCGCGCTCGTGGGCCTCTATTGCGGCGCACAACGGCTCCACGTTCGGCGCAAGCCAGCGTCGATAGAAGTGCCTTTGCTCCTCGAGCGAGCGGCGCTCGGCCGCGATCAAGTGGCGCATCGTCTCGCATAGCGCCGCGATGTGATCCTCCGGCTCGCCGACGTGCTCGCGGCGCGCCAGCCCGAGCGCCGCGAGGTCGGCCCGCAGGGCCGCGAGCGGCGTTTCATTCGTGTATCGCAGGGAATAAGCGCTCGCATACAGTGTTACCGGCGCCTTGCCGGTGCCGACGAAGGTACTGTCGAACTCCTCGCGCACCGCGTCGGCGGGCGTGGTGGCCGCGGCGGCGATCAGCTCGCGCCAGCGCGCAGCGAGCGTCTCGTCCTCGGCATCGAGCTCATCGGCCGAGGCCAGCGCCTCCAGCAGCGCCTCGTCCGGTGGCGCGTGGAAGAGCCGGGCGAGCAGCCCATAGAAGTTCGCGCGCGCCAGCTCCTCGGGCGGCACGAAAGCGAGCGGCTCCCTCAATGCGGTCTCATTTCCCGACTTGGAAAATGCTCGCTTCCTGCTTGTTCTCCATCATGTCGACGACGCGGCAGTCAGCGCACATCTGCAGCCGCCGCAGCGCGCCTTCGGCCGCGTACATCGAGTGTCCGCCGAGCTTGCCGAGCAGGTTGTCGACCATGACCTTGGTGCCGAAGGCCTTGCCACAGCGCACGCAGTCGAAGGGCTGCGCCTCGTTCAGCGTCACGGGCTCCTTGGCTTGCTGCCCGAGCGTGAGCCTCGGCGCGAGGCGAATCGCATCTTCCGGACAGGTGTTCGCGCAAAGCCCGCACTGCACGCAGTTCGCCTCGATGAAGCGCAGGCGCGGCGCGTCGGGCGAGTCGAGTAGTGCCGCTTCCGGACACGCGCCGATGCACGCCTTGCACAGCGTGCAGCGATCTTTGTTTACCGTGATGGCGCCGAACGGCGCGCCCGCCGCGAGCGTAATCGCGCTCTGCGGCGTCGGCGCCTGGCGCGCCAGGTGGTCGATGGCGAAGTCGAGCGTCGTGCGCTTCTCGGGCGACAGGTTGAAGCTCGCCGGCTTCGCCACCGTCTGCGCCGGCGCCAGCGCCACCGCCGCGGCCATCCCGCGCACGATGCCCACATGCGCGCCGCCGTAGCCGAGCGCGCTGAGAATGGTTTGCGCAGTGGCGAGCTGCCGCTCGAGCGCCGCGACATAGCCGTCGGCCACCTTATCGGTCACCAGGATGCGCACCTGGCTCGCGCCATAGGCAATCGCGCCGAGCACCAGATCGAGGCCGATCGAGGCGACGTGGAAGCATTCGAACGGAATCACTCGCGGCGGCAGGCCGTGTCGCCGGCCGTGCGCGAGCACGGCCGCGCGTCCTTCGCGCTCGTCGTGGAAAACGAGGCACGCGTCCTTGCCGCCCGCCTCGCCATAGGTCGCGAGCAACGTCTTCAGGCGCATGCCGAGATCCGGCATCGGCGGATAGGCGTAGGTCATCGCGCCCGACGGGCACACTGTGGCGCAGCCGCCGCAGCCGGCGCAAAGGTGCGGCTCGACCTTGACGTAATCGCCGGCGGCGCTGATGGCGCCGCTCGAGCAGACGTCGATGCAGGCGTTGCACCCCGGGCGCCCGGAGCGGCTGTGAGCACAGATTTTCTCGCGATAGCGGAAGAAGCGCGGCTTCTCGAACTCGCCGACCAGTGTCGCGAGCTCGCGCGCGGCGAGCGCCTGCTCGAGCGGATCGTCGCCCGGCGCGAAATAGCCCTGCGGCAGCTGATGCAGCCGGATCAGCGGCTCGCGCGAGAGATCGAGCACCAGATCGAAGCGCTCGGCCCGCTCGCGGTCCGCGCGCGAAAAATCGATGGCGCCGATCGCGCCGCAGGCGGCAACGCACGCGCGGTGCGACTTGCAGCGCTCGAGGTCGACCTGGTAGTCGTAGCCGATGGCATTCTCGGGACAGGCACGCACGCAGGCGTTGCAGCGCGTGCACAGGTCGAGATCGATCGGATTCTCCTGCTGCCAGCTAACGTCGAACGCGCCGAGCCAACCGGCCAGCTTGGTGACGCGGCCGGACCAGACCGGATATTTCCGCTCGAGCGGCAGCTCGCCCGCGCGGCCGCTGATGAGCACGCTCACGGCGAGTTGCCCGGCGAGGCGCTCGGCCCAGTCGAGCGCCGCTTCCGCCGGGCCGATGATCAGCACGTCGCCCGCCGACTTGAATTCCACCGCTGGCGTGGGCTCGGGTTCCGGCAACGCAGCCATCGCGATCAGCGCAGCGAGCTTCGGCGTCGCCTGCTCCGCGTTTGCGCCCCAGCCGCCCTGCTCGCGCACGTTGACGAATTTGAGATTGGTGCGCGCGCCCGCCTGCTCGGCGAGCTCGCCGAAGAGGGCTGCCTCCTGCGTACAGGCGACGATGACGTCCTCGCCCGCGCCGAGCGCAGCCTGGAACGCCGCCGCGTCCTTGCGGCAGAGTTGCTCGTGCACCACCAGCGGCGCGCCGCTCTTCAGCCCTTTGGCAAGCGCCGCCGCATCCACCGCCACGGTGCGATTGCAGCTACAGACCTTAAGTGTCTTGCCCTCGAGACTCATCCTGCTTTTCTTCCCCCAAAGTTTTCTCATCCGCGCTCTGAGCTACCTGCGGCTCGGCGGGTTTCGTTTCCGGCTCTGTAAAAAGCAGCCTGCGCGCCTGGTTGAGCGTCGCGAGCATCTCCTGCGGTATCGGTTCGCCGACCGTCCAGTCGCGCGAATAGGGTTCGAACGGATCCGGCACATTGAAGTGCGGATCGTTGAACAGCTTCTTGAGCGCCAGCCGTCGCAGCTCGTCCTTCACCTCAGGGTTCATGAAGAGCGCGAAATCCGACTCCGGCGTCAAGCTCTCGACCGGCGGCACGGAGGGCGCGGCTGCCTCGTCTTCCTTTTCAGACGCCGGCGCTTCGCGCTTCAGCCGCGACCAGCGCGCGAGAAAGGGTTCTTTGTCTTGCGCCACTACACGCGATCCTTGGGATGCTGGAACGAGCGCGGTTTGATGCGCTTCTGCGGCTGCGGCCGATAGTTATTCTCGACGTACTCGCCCACCCAGGCGTAAATCTCCGGCGGCATTGGCACACCGTCCACCGCATGGCCGCCGTCGAGCCAGCGGCTTGCTTCCTCGGCGCTCACGGTCACGTGCAGGGGCAGCGCCTCGTCGCCTTCCATGCGCCACAATACGAATACGCGCGGCTCGACGCCCACGACGTTCAGGTAGTAGCCCTCGGCCTCGTCGCGATGCAGCTCGAGCTTGAAGCCGGGATGGAGCCATTGCGCGACGCCCTCGTGCTCGACGAGCAATTTGCGCTCGCTGCCGCCATGGGCCGGCACCACGCCGTGCGGTTCCCAAATCACGTCAGCCCAGCGGCTTTGCGCGGGCCGGCGCTGCATCACAACGGCAACGGTGTAGCTCGGTTTTTCCAAGCCGGCACTATACCCCGTCTGTTATGATTTCCTCTAGAGAAACAGTACGATGAAGAAGGTCATCCCGATCGTTTCAGGACGCGCGCCGGCAGGGGCCGCAGCCGTCCCTTTTGCCGGCGGCGAGCTCGCGGACACGCGCGGCCGTGCCATGCATGACCTTCGCATTTCGGTGACCGACCGCTGCAACTTCCGCTGCGTGTACTGCATGCCGCGCGAGGTATTCGACAAGCAGTACCGCTTCCTGCCGCATAGCGCGATCCTGTCCTTCGAGGAGATCGCGCGGCTCGCCGGCATCTTCGTCGGCCTCGGCGTACGCAAGATCCGCCTCACCGGCGGGGAGCCGCTGGTGCGCCGCGATCTCCCTAGCCTGGTCGCGATGCTGGCGCCGCTTGGCGCCGAGCTCACGCTGACCACGAACGGATCGCTGCTTGCCAGGCAGGCGCGTTCGCTGAAGGCGGCGGGCCTGGAACGCGTCACCGTCAGCCTCGACTCGCTCGACGACGCGACCTTCCGTGCGATGAACGACGCCGACTTCCCCGTGGCGCGCGTGCTGGAAGCGATCGACGTGGCGGCCGCCGAGGGCTTGGCGCCGGTCAAGATCAACACGGTGGTGAAGCGCGGCGTCAACGATCAGGACATCGTGCGCATGGCAGAGCGCTGGCGTGGCAGCGGACACATCGTGCGCTTCATCGAGTACATGGACGTCGGCTCATCGAACGGCTGGCGCATGGACGACGTGGTGCCCTCGGCCGAAGTGGTGCGCCGCATCTCGGCACGCTGGCCGCTCGTGCCGGCGGATCCGAACTACGAGGGCGAAGTCGCCGAGCGCTGGCGCTACGTAGACGGCGCGGGCGAAGTCGGCGTCATATCGTC
>JAEKLK010000072.1 GCA_019509895.1 Betaproteobacteria bacterium
TCCGGACGGCCCTTGATGCCGACGAGCTGCCGGCCACGCTCGTCGCGCGTGACGCCCGCGATTGCCCGGGTGTTGATGAGGGTCGAGCGGTGGATCTGCCAGAACTGCGCGGGATCCAGCTCGCCGAGCAATTCCTTGATCGGCTTGCGGATCACCGCTTCCTACTGCGCGGTCTGCACGCGTGTGTATTTCTCATCGGCGACGAAGTAGAGCACCTCGTCGACCGGGATCATGCGTATCTCGGCGCCGATCGAAGCCTGGATCCATTGCAGCCGCGCCGCGGGCTGGAGCTTCTCGGCGAGCCGCGCGAGCGCCTGCTGGACGTTGGCAATGTCCGCAGGCGCAGCGAGGCGCGCGCGGATTCGCTCGACGGTGCGCGCCAGGCGCTCGCGCTCGGCGGGCTTTAGCACGTAATCGAGGACGCCCGCCTCGAAGGCGTCGATCGCGTACTGGTCGTAAGCGGTGACGAAGACTATCTCCGGCACGCGGCCGGGGAGGGCGGCGATCTCACGGGCAGCCTCGATGCCACTCTTCGCCGGCATGCGGATGTCGAGGAACACGACCTCGGGGCGTTCTGCGCTCACCAGCTCGAGCGCCTCGGCGCCGTTCTTCGCCTCGGCGACGATCTCGAGCTCGGGCCAGAGCTCTGCGAGCCGCGCGCGCAGCTGCTCGCGCATCAGCGGCTCGTCGTCGGCGATCAGTGCGCGAACTCTCACGTCACCTTGTAAGGTACGACGATGCTCGCGCGCGTGCCAGCCGGCCTGTTGTCGGAGATGCGGAGCTCGGCCGCGTCGCCGTAGAGCAGCTTCAGCCGCTCGCGGATGTTGGCGAGACCGGTGCCGGTGCCGGCCGTCGGCGCGCGGCCAAAACCGACGCCCGTGTCGGCCACAGTCACGGCGAGCTTGCCGTGCACGACTTCGGCATTGACGGCAAGCGCCCCGCCCTCGGCCTTCGGCTCGAGGCCGTGCTTGATCGCGTTCTCGACCAGCGACTGCAGCATCATCGGCGGGAAGTCGGCGGAGTACAGCCCTTCGGGAACGTTCACCTCGGTGCGCAGGCGCTCGCCCATGCGCATCCTGAGGATCTCAAGATACGGGCGCACTACGTCGAGCTCGCGGCCCAGGCTGGCGCTCGTCTCGCGCATCGCAGGCATCGAGGCGCGCAGCAGCGCGATCAGGTGCTTCTGCATGCGGCTCGCGCGCGGCGGATCGACCTCGATCAGATGGTCGATGCTGGCGAGCGTGTTGAAGAGGAAGTGCGGCTCGACCTGCGCCTGCATTGCCGCCATGCGCGCTTCCAGGACCTGGCGCTTGAGGCTTTCGGCATCCGCGACCTCCTGCGCCTGGACGGCCTGCGCTTCGGCCTTGACGCGGCCGGCGTAGACCATCTTGATGACCGCGGAAAGCAGGATGAAGAGGAAGGCAACCCCTGGCAGGTGATCGCCCAGGCGCACGTGCCTCACCCGCGTCTTCGGACTGGACTCGGCTAGGGCATCGGCCACGTCCTCACGGATTTCATCGGCGAGGGCGCCGATCTCGGCCTTGATCTCGTCGGCGGCGCCTCCGGAGGACCGGTCGGACTTGCCGCCGCGGATCTGCACGCCCTTCTCATCAATCACGATCTCTCGGGCGGGCTTGCCCGTCGCCGGATCGGCCTTGCGCCGGATCTGTACCCCGTGGTCGTCGACCGTCACGTCGGTGCCCCCGGTACTGCTATGCAACGGGCCGGTCGCCTCCATCTTCGCCGGCACGAGGTCCCAGCTGAACGGCGGCAGGTCCGAGAGCACGCCCATCGCGATCATGAAGAGAATGGAAAGCACGATGAAGCGCTTCCAGCTGATCGAGACGAGCCACTCGGCGTAACGTCGGTAGAGCGCGGCTGTGCCGGAGCCGAAGTGTCGTGCGGTGTCGCGGACCGTCATGGCGCGCACTTTAGGCGGTGCGCGCTCCCGGCGCGAGCGGCCTGCGATGAAACGGCGCTACGGCGGCATGGGCCGCAGCGCCGGGCGATGGAGCGTCATGCGCTTGCCGGGACGATGTTCTGGTTCACGCGGAAGACGTTCTGCGGGTCGTACTTCGCCTTGATGGCCGCGAGCCGCTTGTAGTTCGGCCCGTAGGTCGCCTGCACGCGGCCGCTCGCCTCGTCGTCCATCAGGAAGTTCACGTACGCGCCTTCGAGGTTGTAGGGATGCACCGCCTGCCAGTAGCCGCGTCCCCAGCGCTTGAGCGCCGCCGCCTGCTTGGCGTCGGGGCTGATGCCGGCGATGACCATCGACCAGGTGGCGTCGCGCGTGCTCCATGCGGTCGCGTCCTTCGCGACGCGGCGCACGGCTCCGTCGATCGGGTAGAGATGCATGAGGCAGAGCTCGCTCGGCGCCTCGCGCGCCTGCGCGATGTGCGTGTCGATCGCCTCGTCGGGCAGCGATTTCACGAAGTCGCCCTTCCAATACCACTGCAGGCCCTTCGGGAAGAAGGGGTCGAAGAGCGCCTGCATCGCCGGCAAGGGCATCGCGCCCATCCAGTTGAAGAGCGGCGCCGGCACTGACTTCAGCAGCGCGCCGATCGCCTTCTCGCCCTCGGCCGCGGCGCCGGCGTAGCACGAAATGACGGCGCAGGCGCGCTTCCCCCAATGCTCGCGCGGGAAGGGATCGAGCGAAGGCACGGTCTTCAGCCCGACGAACGCGCCGAGCTCTTCCGGCGCTTGCGGCAGGAAATCCCGATAGGCGCGCATCACCGTCTTTGCGCCCCTTGTGTCCCAGAAAATCGGCCCGCCGTAGATCATGCCGACCGGGTGGGCGCGGAAGACGAAGCTCGTGACGACGCCGAAGTTGCCGCCGCCGCCGCGCAGTGCCCAGAAGAGGTCGGGGTTCTGCTCGGCGCTCGCGGTGACGAAGCGCCCGTCGGCCAGGACGACGTCGGCCTCGAGCAGGTTGTCGACCGTCAGGCCGTACTTGCGCGTCAGGTAGCCGGTGCCGCCGCCCAGGGTGAGTCCGGCGACGCCGGTGGTCGAGACGATGCCGAAGGGCACCGCAAGCCCGAAGGCGTGCGTCGCGTGATCGACGTCGCCTGAGGTGCAGCCCGGATCGACGCGCACCGTGCGGCTCACCGGATCGACGCGTACGCTTCTCATCGTCGAGAGATCGATCACCAGGCCGTCGTCACAGCTCCCGAGTCCGGGCCCGTTATGCGCGCCGGCGCGGATCGCGATCAGCACGCCG
Organism: Betaproteobacteria bacterium; assembly: GCA_019509895.1. GTDB lineage: Bacteria > Pseudomonadota > Gammaproteobacteria > Burkholderiales > SG8-39 > SCGC-AG-212-J23. The sequence goes on from JAEKLK010000072.1 coordinate 3,218, forward strand.
TGGTCGCGGCCCGCCTTGACGGCGGCGATGACGTCGGCGGCGTCGACGCAGCGGGCAATGAGGAGCGGGCGCTTGTCGATCATGCCGTTGTAGAGCGCGCGCGCGGTGTCGTAGTCGGCGTCTTCGCGCGTGATGACGCGGCCGCGAAGCGCCTGCTTGAGCGTCGAGGCGAGATCGCTCACGAGGCCGTCGCCTTCGCCGGCGCGGACGACGCGAGAGGCGGCGTGCCGTCCTTCAGCAGCGTGCGCAGAAGGGCGCGGAACTGCGGCGTGTCGGTGTGGCTGTGGACCGCCACGGCGTGCGCCACGGCGGCTTCGAGCAGCTCTGCCTCCGAATCGGCGCAGAGGGCGAGGGTGCAGCCGATATCGCTCGGATAGGCGCGGCAGTCGATGTATTTGCGGCTCATGGCGACCTCCTTTGTGGGTGGGCAGACGCTGCCACCGTACGGGAGTGCGCGGCCGCGCGAGTGAGGCGGTGGTCCCGGGCGCGGGAAGTGACTCGGGACCTGGGTCCCGCTAGGAGAGGGCGCGGTTCTCGCCGAGGCCCGCCTCGCGCGCGAGCACGATGGCGCGCGAGCGGTTCTCGACCTGCAGCTTGTCGAAGATGCGGGTGATGTGGTTGCGCACGGTCTTTTCAGATAGCGCGAGTTGCGCCGCGATCTGCGTGTTGTCCAGCCCCTGCGCGATGCGCTCGAGGATTTCCATCTCGCGCTGCGTGAACGTATCGAGGGCGACGGGCGCACCGCCCGTCGCACGCGGCAGGAATGCGCCGATCTCGTCGAAGTAGCGCCGCCAAGCGGGCTCATTCGGCAGCAGGATGTGGTTCTCGCTCTCCAGCACCAGGAAGCGTGCCTCCGGAATGAGGGAGGCGAGCAGGCGTCCCTCGGCAAGCGGCACGCGCCGGTCGCCGCGCGCGTGCAGGACGAGCGTCGGGCAGCGGATACGGCTCGCCGCGTCGCGCACGTCGATCTCGTAGAACGCGCGCACGATGGACGCCGCCATCGCCGGCGAGGCGGACATGCGCTCAAGCTCGCTCAGGGCAGCCAGCTGCTCGAGCGTCGCCGTCGGCATGAACTGGCGCGAGAAGACGTCGCGGTAGCTCGGGTCGCCCTTGGCCCAGCCGAGCTCGATCAGCTTTACCTGCAGCTCGGCGTCCTCCCGATCCTGCGCCGTCAGCTCGCGCTTCAGGCGTCCGCGCGCATAGCCGCCGTACAGCACGAGATGCGTGACCCGCTCCGGATGGCGCGCGGCGTATTCCACCGCTATCGCGGCGCCCTGCGAATTGCCGAGCAGCGCGAAGCGGTCATAGCGCGCGGCCTCGATGACGCACTCGAGGTCGCGCACCCAGGCTTCGAAGGAAATCTGGCTTACGTCGCGATCGGAGAGTCCGCAGCCGCGCTGGTCGAAGCGCAGCACCGAGTAGCGCTTGCCGAGATCGGCATGCCATGGCGGCACGGCCTCGCAAGCCTGGTCCTGCTCGATGTGGGTGAGCCAGTGCGGCGCATACGCGAGCTTCGGCCCGCTGCCGCTCACGGCAAAGGCGAGACGCGCGAAATCGAATGTGGTGCAAAAGCGGACTCGCTGCACGGGCTCCTCGGTGTGTCGGGGCAGCGTACACGCCGCTCCCCGAGGGCGCAACGCGCTAGGGCGCGATCGCCCGTTCCTTGAGGAACTCTGTGAGTGCGCGACAGGTGTGGCCGCGGCCCGAGCGCACCTTCTCGGGCGGTCCCTGGAACACGATGCGGCCGCCACCGTCGCCGCCTTCCGGGCCCATGTCGATGATCCAGTCCGCTTCGGCGATGACGTCGAGGTTGTGCTCGATCACCATTACCGTGTGGCCCGCGTCCACCAGGCGATGCAGCACGTGGATCAGCTTCTCGACGTCCGCCATGTGCAGGCCGACGGTGGGCTCATCGAGCACATACAACGTCTTCACGCCGCCCGCCTTGGAAAGCTCGCTCACCAGCTTGATGCGCTGCGCCTCGCCGCCGGAGAGGGTCGGGCTCTGCTGGCCGAGCGTCAGATACCCGAGGCCGACCTCCTGCAGGAGCTTCAGGCAACGCTGGATCGATGGATGCGCGGCGAAGAACTCGAGCGCCTCGTCGACATTCATTGCCAGCACCTCGCCGACGCTCTTGCCGCGCAGCTTGACCGTCAGCGTGTCGGCATTGAAGCGCGCACCGTTGCACGCCTCGCAGGTGACGCGCACGTCGGGCAGGAAGGACATCGCGATCTTCTTCAGCCCCTGGCCTTCGCACTCGTCGCACCGGCCGCCGCTCGTGTTGAACGAAAAGCGGCTCGCGGTCCAGCCGCGCATGCGCGCTTCCGTCGTATCGGCGAAGAGCTTCCTTACCTGGTCCCAGAAGCCGACATAGGTGGCGGGACAGGAGCGCGGCGTCTTGCCGATCGGCGTCTGGTCGACTTCCAGGACGCGCTCGATCTTCTTCGCGCCCTTGACGGACTTGCAGCCGATCGGCTTCTTCTCCACCAGCGAGGCGTACAGCACATCGCGCGCGAGCGTCGATTTGCCCGAGCCCGAGACGCCGGTGACCGCGACCAGGCGGCCGAGCGGAATCGCGACATCGACCTTCTTCAGGTTATGCAGCGAGGCGCGCTGCACCTCGATCTCTTCGCTTGCGCCATTGCGCCGCGGATGCAGCGGGTGGCGTAGCGGCTCGCGCAGGAATCGTCCGGTGATGGACTCGGGCTGATTCACCAGATCGTCGGCGTGGCCCTGGGCGATGACGCGCCCGCCGAGCTTGCCGGCGCCCGGACCGAGGTCGATCACATGCTGCGCGCGGCGGATGGTGTCTTCGTCGTGCTCGACCACCACCAGCGAATTGCCCTTCGCCTCGAGCTTCTCCAGCACGTCGAGCAGGATCCGGTTGTCGCGGTGGTGCAGGCCGATGGTCGGCTCGTCGAGGATGTAGCAGACGCCGCGCAGATTGGATCCGAGCTGCGCCGCGAGGCGGATGCGCTGCGCTTCGCCGCCCGAGAGCGTCGGCGCCGAGCGGTCGAGCGTCAGATAGCCGAGGCCAACCTCGCCGAGGAAGCCCAGGCGCGAGCGCAGC
>JAEKLK010000073.1 GCA_019509895.1 Betaproteobacteria bacterium
GCGCGCTCGGCACGCTCGTCAACATGCACCTCCCGGCGACCCTGGCCGCCGAGCAGAGCTTCTTCCTGCTGATGCCGTCGCACGTGGTGGTGCAGGTGCCGCCGATCCGCGCCGGGCGCCTGCGCCTGCCGCGGGAGCCGGATCTTTCGCGGCTGGTCGATTGGCAGGCGGTGCAGCGCTACCGCGTTTTGAATTCGGGTCCAGGACGGGGATGAATTCCGGTCCTGGACCCGAATTAGTGGAGGTGCGGCTTTTTCAGGAAGTCGTTGCGGTCGACTGACTTGACGACGAACTCCTTGGTGGCCGTCTCGCGCAGCACGCGCAGCGTCACCTTGCAGCCCGAGTTGCCGCAGGACCAGATGCGGCGGAAGAGGTCGGCGAGACTCTGAGGTTTTACGCCGCCGACGCCCAAGACCGCGTCGCCGACCTGCAGTCCTGCCTTCTCCGCCGGGCCGCCCGGCGCGAGGCCGGCGACGACCAGGCGCGCGCCGGCTTCGGTTGCGTACATGCCGAGCCACGGACGCGGCGGGCGGTTGGGGCGCCCGAGCTTCACCATGTCATCGAGGATCGGTCCGAGGATGTCGATCGGCACGATCATGTTGCCCTCGATCGTGCCGGCATCGATTTTCTCCTGCACCAGAAGCGAGCCGATGCCGAGCAGCTTGCCCTCGGCGCCGATCAGCGCTGCGCCGCCCCACTGCGGATGCGCGGGCGCGGTGAAGATCGCTTCATCCAGCACGTACTCCCAATAACCGGCAAATTCGCGCTTGGCGAACACCGTTGCCTTGAGCGAATGCGCCGCGCCGCCGTGCCCCGCCATGACGACGTTCTCGCCGACGCGGCACGAATTCGCGCTGCCGCGCTCGATCGGCTTCACGCCGAGCTTGCCGAGCGGATGCACCAGCCCAAAGCCGCTCGTCTGGTCATAGGCGAGCGGAAAGCCGCCGGCCACGGTGCCCTTGTTGGTCGTCAGCCAGATGTTGCTCGCCTCGGTGATGAGATAGCCGATGGTCAGCACCAGGCCATCTTCGCGGATCACCACGCCGCTGCCGGCGCGCTCGGTGCCGAGGATCTGCGCGGTGAAGGCGTCCTCCGGGATCTCGGCCCGCAGGCCGACCACGCTATCGAGCGCCGGCTGGAGATCGAAGCGCCACTCTTCCTGCCGAGGGCGCATCTCCACCGGAAACGCCCATTCGCCTTCTTTAGCTGCCATGGCTAGATTCTAATTCCGCTCGCTGCGTCGAAGAGATGCGCATGCGCGGCCTGCGGCGCTAGGTGGATGCGCTCGCCCGGCCCGGCGTTGGAGCGACCGCGCATCATGACGGTGATCGGCGCGTCGCCCACCTTGGCGACGATCTCGGTCTCGGCGCCCATCGGCTCGACGACCACCACCTCCGCCGGGATGCCGGCGCTCGCCGGTTCGAGGTGCTCCGGCCGGATGCCGTAGCGCACGCGCTGCCCGTCGCTTGCGCCGCCGTTCGCCGGCCAGCGCACGCCGAGCGCCTCGACCGCGCCGCTCTGCACCACGCCGTCGAAGATATTCATCGCCGGCGAGCCGATGAACTGCGCTACAAACAGATTCGCCGGCCGGTCGTAGAGCTCGAGCGGACGGCCGAGCTGCTCGATGCGGCCCTCGTTCATCACCGCGATGCGATCGGCCATGGTCATGGCCTCGATCTGATCGTGCGTCACGTACACCGTCGTCGTCTTGAGACGCTGGTGCAGCGCCTTGATCTCGGTGCGCATCGCCACGCGCAGCTTCGCGTCCAGGTTCGAGAGCGGCTCGTCGAAGAGAAAGACCTTGGGATCCCGCACGATCGCGCGGCCCATCGCGACCCGCTGGCGCTGCCCGCCCGAGAGCTCGCGCGGATAGCGGCCAAGGTAAGGCTCGAGGTTCAGTATCTTTGCCGCCGTGGCGACGCGCTGGTCGATCAGCGCCTGCTTCTCGTTCCGCAGCTTGAGCGAGAAGCCCATGTTGTCGCGCACCGTCATGTGCGGATAGAGCGCGTAGCTCTGGAACACCATGGCGATATCGCGGTCCTTTGAGTCGACATCGTTCACCACGCGGCCGTCGATGGCGATCGTGCCGCCGGTGATGTCTTCCAGCCCCGCCAGCATGCGCAGCAGTGTCGACTTGCCGCAGCCCGACGGCCCGACCAGCACGACGAACTCGCCGTCGGTGATGTCGAGCGAGATACCGTGCAGCACGCGCGTCTTGCCAAACGTCTTGACCACCTCGCGAAAAGAGACGCCTGCCATCAGCCCTTCACCGCCCCGACGGTGAGCCCGCCGACCATGTAGCGCCGGAACGCGTAATAGATCGCCGCCGGCGGCAAGGCGTAGATGAGCGCAGTCGCCATCAGCAGCTCCCATGGCGAATCATCGGAGGCGAGGAAGTGCCCGAGACCTACGGCGAGCGGAATGGTGTTCTCGTGCGAGAGCAGCAGGAATGCGTACAGGTACTCGTTCCACGCGAGCAGCAGCGCATAGGTGCCGATCGCTACCAGCGACGGCATCATCAGCGGCAGATAGACCAGACGGAAAAGCTGCAGCGGCGTGGCGCCGTCGATGCGCGCCGCCTCGTCGAGCTCCCAGGGCAGCTTGTCGGACGCCTGCTTCAGCACCCAGATCGCGTACGGTGAGGCAAGCGTCACCATCGCCAGCACCAGGGACCAGCGGCTATTGAGCAGGCCATAGGTGCCCATCGCCTTGTACATGGGCACGGCGAGGAAGGCCGCCGGAATGAAATACGTGAAGAGCGCCGCATTCATGACAGTCCGCCCGCCACGCACCTTGAGCCGGCTGATGGCGAACGCCGCGCAGGTGGCGATGAAAAGCGTGATGACGCCGACCGCGACCGCGATCCAGAGGGAGTTCCAGATTTGCTCCCAGAAGTGATGCAGGTAGAAGTGCTCCTGGCGAAAGACCGTGCCGAAGTTGCGCAGTGTCGGGTGGTCTGGCCACAGCGCGCCCGAGAACGCGGAGTCCTTGCTGGAGATGGAGAAGAGAAAGATGTGATAGATCGGCAGCAGCGTCCACAGCAGGATGGGGATCGCGATCAGCCACAGCTTCGCTTCCCGCAGAAACTTATTCATTGGCCGAGAGCCGCTTCATCATGAAGTAGACGAGAGGCAGCACGAACGGCAGCGCGACGACGATGGTTGCCATCGCCTGGTCGACCTGGTCGAGCCGGATGTAGCGAATTCCCAGCGTGGCGAGCACGTGCGTCAGATCCGCCGGTCCGCCGCCGGTCAGCAGGTAGACGCTGTTGAAGTCGCCGAGCGTCCAGATCATCGAGAGAATGGTCGAGCTCAGGTACAGCGTGCGAATCGAAGGCCAGGTCACATACTTGAATTTCTGCCACGAGGTCGCGCCATCGACGCTCGACGCCTCGTAGAGCTCGCGCGGAATCGCCAGCCGCCCGGCAATGAGGATCAGCGTCCAGAAGGGCAGCGCCTTCCAGATGTGCACCACCATCGCCATCGTCAGGCCGAGCGTCGGGTCGTTGAGCCAGTTCGGGCCATCCAGGGCCGTGAGGCGGAACCAGACGGAGTTGATGATGCCCCACTCGGGGTTCAGCATGAAGCGTATCGAGAAGATGGTCGGGATCGCCGGCACTGCCCACGGGATGATGAAGATGACCGAAAGCCAGCGGATCCACGCCCGGTCGTGGACGAAGAAGCCGGAGAGGAACAGCGCGAGCGCGAACTTCACATTCACCGCCACCATCAGGAAGACGATGGTGTTGACCACGGTGCGGAAGAACACCGGATCGTCGAACAGCGTCACGTAGCTCTGCGGATGGCGCGCCAGCCACAGCCCGTACGTCACCGGATAGACCACGAACACCAGGAACACCAGCACGTAGGGCGCGATCATGATCACGCCCCACGTCTGCCACGACGAGCGCCGCTTCGGCGGTGAAATCGGCGTAAGAGCCCGATTTCCCCCGGGTAGAGCGACGGCCGCCATTAGGGGGTCGCCCCCCTGATAAGGGGGGTGGCGCGAAGCGCCGGGGGGTTTTGTCTTTTCATAGTTAAAACCCCCCGCTCGCTATGCTCGCGACCCCCTTATCAGGGGGCCAAACGCCATCACCCAGCGACCTGCTTGATGCGCGCGATCATCTCGTCGACCGCCTTCTCCACCGGCCACTTCTCGGCGGCGACGCGGTTCATCGCCTTGGCCCACACGTTCTCGTTGTTGAGGATGGTGAACTTGTAGTTCTTGGTGAACTCGAAGTTCACCACGCCGGCCGAGAATTGCGCGTGCACGATCTTGCGGTGCGGATCGTTGGTCCAGAAATCCCGCGACACGCCGGCCCTGGTCACCGGGTACCAGCGTCCCAGCGCGCCTTCGACGTACGGCGTCAGGTTCTCGTCCTGCATCATGAACTGCACGAACTCCTTGGCGCGCTTCTTGTTCCTCGCGTTGGCGAAGACCACGCCGACCTTCACCGCCTGGCGATACTGCATCGGCTTGCCGTCGGGCTTGTTCGGGAAGGCGCCGGTGGCGATCAGCTCGTAATAGTTCTTCTTCGCCTGCTCGCGCTCTTCCGGCTTGAGCTTGTCGTTGTTCGAGTCGTCGAGCCACTTGGAAGCGATCGAGATGGTCGCGTTGTGCGTCATCATGATCTGCTTGTTGTGGAAGTTGACGTTGTTGTCGGGGTCCTTCCAGTTGACGGCCGAGGGCGGCGTGCAGCCCTTGCCGATGGTGTCGACGTAGTCGTGCATCGAGGCGACCAGGCCCTTTTTCACTTCCGGCCGGTCGACCGCCAGCTTGCCGTCGTCGTCGACCAGCTTGACGTTGTACGCGTCCATGAACGTGAGGTAGGAGAAGAACGAGTCGCTCGAGTCGACGCCCATCGGGCTGCCGACGGAGTAGATGCGCTTGCCGCTCTTCTTGCGATAGCCGGACTGCGCCTTGTCGCACCAGAAATCCCAATACGCCTTCCACGCCTTCGGCAGGTCGGACTCCTTGTAGCCCGCCTCGGCCAGCATGTCCTTCCAGTACTGGATGTGCATCGTCTGGCGCTTGGTGGGGAAGGCGTAGTAGGCGCGCTTCTTCGCCTTGTCGTTGAAGAGGTACGCCGTCTCGAGCGTGTTCGGCATGAACCTGTCCTTCATCGGCGCGAGGATGTCCGAGAGATCCTCGAGCTGGCCCTCGAAGGCCCATTTGCCCGCCACCTGGAAGTCGAACACGTCGCCGTATGCGACGTCGGGCGGCGTGCCCGAATCGAGCGCCGCGACCGCTTTCGGCACCGATTCCTGCGGCGAATAGCGCGACAGCTCGATCTTCACGCCGGTCTTCTGCTGGAACTTGGCGATCATGTCGTCGAGCGCCTTGTCCTCTTGCGGATAAAAGCCCTTGGTCCAGTACACCACCAGCGTTTCCTGCGCGGCCGCCGGAGCGGCGAATGCGGCGGCGAGCGCGAACGCGCTCAGCAGTCTCACAAACATGGATGGAAGCCTCCTCGTAGGTCCACTTGTATGGTAACCGACAATAATTCGGGGCCAGGACCGGAATTAGTTGCGAGCCTTCTTCCACGCCTCGAACTCGGCCTTGGTCTCGGCATTCGGCGGGTAGAGCCCGAAGATGCCGCGGCCTTCCTTCACCTTCATCTCCACCCAGTCCTCGAACTGTGTCTGGGATTCCGCTTCTTTCGCAACCTCTTCGGCCATCTTGGCGGGAATGACGACCACGCCGTCGCCATCGCCGACCAGCACGTCGCCCGGATAAACCGCGACGCCGCCGCAACTGATCGGCACCTGCATGTCGACGGCGTGGTGGCGCACGAGGTTGAGCGGCGCCGAGCGCGCCCCGCAGTACACCGGTAACTCGAGCTTCTCGATGGTCTGCGAGTCGCGCAGTCCGCCGTCGGTGACGATGCCGGCCGCGCCGCGCACCATCAGCCGCGTCATCAGGATGTCGCCGCCCGTCGCGGCGCTCGCATCGCGGCGCGCATCCATCACCAGCACCTGGCCCGGGGCACACGCCTCGATCGCCTCGCGCTGCTGATGCCCGCGACCCTCGAAGGCGCCGAGCTGGTCGATATCCTCGCGCGCCGGGATGTAGCGCAGAGTGTACGCCTCGCCCACCATGCGCACGCTCTTGTTGGCCGTCAGCAGGAACACGCCCTGGATGAACACATTGCGCAGACCGCGCTTGAAGAGCACGGTGGTGAGCGTCGCGGTGGAGATCTTCTTCAGCGCTTCGCGGCTATAAGATGAAAGCATGGTGGAGCTCCAGCGTGAGGGCGGCGTCGCGCGCATCTTCCTCAACCGCCCG
>JAEKLK010000074.1 GCA_019509895.1 Betaproteobacteria bacterium
GCAGGCCCACCAGGTTGTGCAGGATCGCCACCATCGGCTTGCCGCTCGCCTTGGCGTAGCCGTGCGCGATCTGCACCGCCGTCTCCTCGTGCTGGCAGAGCATCATCAGCGGCTTGTTGCCGCCGTAGTTGACGATCGAATCGTGCAGCCCGCGGTAGGAAGCGCCGGGATTGAGCGCCGCGTACGGCAGCTCGTACGCATGCAGCAGGTCGACGATGACGTCGGAGGCCCAGCGCTTCATGCTTTCAGTGCCACGCATTTCTCCGGCTCGACGCGGAGGTAAATCGGCTCGCCCACCCGCGTGCGCAGCGACGGGTGCGCGCGCGCTTGCACCCGCCGCTCGCCCACCACCACCTGGAAGTCGACCGACTCGCCGAGGAACACCTTCTGGTCGACCATGCCCTGCCAGACGTTCTCGCCATCGGGCCGTGCCTCCGAGAGATGCACGTCCTCCGGCCGCACGGAAACGACGACCTTGTCGTCCGCCTGCAGGGGCTCGAGCCCGAGCGCTTTCATCACGCCGAGCGCCGATTCCACGCGGTAGAAACCATTGGCACCGTCCGCCGCGCGCACCGTGGCGTCAAGGAAGTTGCTGCTGCCGACGAAGTCGGCGACGAACTGGTTCACCGGCCGCTCGTAGATCTCGCGCGGCGTGCCGATCTGCTCGATGCGGCCGCGGCTCATGACGGCGATGGCATGCGAGAGCGCGAGCGCCTCGCTCTGGTCGTGCGTGACATACACGGTGGTGATGCCGAGCTCGCGCTGCAGGCGCTTCAGCTCGAAGCGCATGCGCTCGCGCAGCTTCGCATCGAGATTGGAGAGCGGCTCGTCGAGGAGCAAGAGCCGCGGCTCCATCACCAGCGCGCGGGCCAGCGCCAGGCGCTGCTGCTGGCCGCCGGAGAGCTTGGTCGCCTCGCGCTGCGCCAGCTCTGCCAGATCCACCGTCGCGAGCACCCGGTTCACCCGCTCGTCGATCTCCCGGCGGGAAAACCTGCGCCGCCGCCCGACGCGCAGCGGGAACGCCGCGTTCTCGTACACGGTCATGTGCGGCCAGATGGCGTAGGACTGGAACACCATGCCGAGGCCGCGCTGGTTCGGCGGCACGAAGATGCGGCGCGCGGACGAATAGATCACCTCGTCGCCAACCCGGATCTCGCCTGCCTGCGGGCGCTCTAGCCCGGCGATCGAGCGCAGCGTCGTCGTCTTGCCGCAGCCGCTCGGCCCGAGCAGCGTGAAGAGCTTGCCCGGCGGCACATCGAACGACACGTCGTGCGCGGCGCGGATCGCCTGCTTGCGCTCGTTCACGTACTCCGTGCACAAGCCTTTGACGGTCAGCATCTCAAAGCTCCCGCCTTAAGCTCGGCATCTAGAGCTCCCTAATCCCGAAGCGGCGACCGACCCATTGCGCGGCCAGCACCAGCACGAAGAGGGCGAGGATGAACATGACGCCGAGCGCCGAGAGCTCGACGTACTGGCCGTTCTCCCACAGCTCCCAGATGACGATCGACACGACCTCGGTGCCCGGGCTGTAGAGCAGGATCGAGCTGGAGAGCTCGCGGATGGAGACGATGACGATGTAGATCCAGCCGGCCACCAGTCCGGGCTTGAGCAGCGGGATGATGATGCGCCGGAAGGTGGTGGTCCACGACGCGCCGCTCATCGCCGCCGACTCCTCGAGCTCCTTGTGGATCTGCAGCATCGAGGTGGTGTTGTAGCGCAGGCCGTAGGGCATGAAGCGCGTCACGTAGGCGATGAGCATGATCCAGATCGTGCCGTAGATGCCGACCGGGATGGTCAGATACAGGATCATGATCGCGAGACCGAGCACGATGCCGGGAAAGACCATCGGCAGCGAGGCGAAGTTGTCGAGCAGCCAGCGGCCCGGAAGGCGCGTCTTCACCACGATCCAGCAGATCACGGAGGTAACGAGCATGATGATGGTGGCGCTCGCCACCGCGAGCAGCAGGCTGTTCCACACCGCGCGCAGCAGGTTCGGGTATTCGATGATCGTGCGGTACGGATCGAGCGTCAGGCGGCCGAGCGCCTCCATCGACGGCACGGCGTAGAACTTCTGCAGCGACGACCACAGCAGCACCGCGAACGGCAGCACGACGATGAACAGGAAGTAGGCAAGGAAGATCGCCGTCGTGAGGAAGCGCCAGCGGCCGAGGTCGATGGTGCGCGGCCGGAAACCCTTGCCGGTCATCGTCGCGTACTTGCTGCCGCCGGTGGAAAAGCGAGACTGCAGATAGACGCCGACGCTGGTGAGCGCGAGCAGCGTCACCGCGTAGGCCGATGCGAGGCCGATCTGGCTCGGGTAGCGGTGCACGGCCTGATAGATGGCGGACGTGAACACTTGCAGCCCGACCGGCAAGCCGAGAAGCGCGGGTACTTCGAACGATTCGATCGCCCGCACGAAAAGAATGAGCAGCGTCGCGAACACCGCCGGCCAGGCGAGCGGCAGCGTCACGCGGCGAGCGACCTGCAGGATATTCGCGCCGCTCATGATTGCCGATTCTTCGAGCGCCGGGTCCATCGCGCGGAAGGCGGCGGTCATCAGGAGGAACGCGACCGGCGAATAGTGCAGTCCGTCGACCCACATCATGCCGGCGAGCGAGTAGACGTTGATGAAGACTGTGTCGGTGTCGAAGACGCGTTGCAGCAGCAGGTTGATGATGCCGATCTTCGGGCTGCCGAGCAGGATCCACGCAACGGTGAAAAGGATGCCCGGGATGATGAGCGGGATGACCGACAGCGCGAAGAACAGGCCCTTGAACGGCGTGTTGGTGCGCTCGTTCATCCAGGCGAGCAGCGTGCCGATGGCGAAGGACAGCGCGGCGGCGCCGGTGGCGAACTTCAGCGAATTGCCGAAGAGGATCCACGTATCCGCCGAGCCGTAGGCTTCGCGGTAGTTGCCGAACGTGAATTCGGCCGCCTTGGCAGCGCTCTGCGGCGTGAAGAAGCTCTGCCAGAGGAGGAACGCAAGCGGCACGACGCCGAGATAGAGCGTCAGCGCGACGCACAGCGCGATGATCAGCCACTTGGCATCGAAGCGAAACGCGAACGCCGGCGGTAGCTCCGCCGTCGCTCCGGGACCCGCCGCCTCCAAAGTCCTCCTCCGATGGTCTATGTTTCGGAACCGGCCGGAATTCTAATGCGTCCGAAAACCAGATCGGGGACGGAGCCCGATCTAGTTCGGGCTCCGTCCCCGAACTTCAGTGGTGATGGGGTACGCGCGGGTCCTGGCCGAAGACGAGCGACTTGATGGTCACCGGCACCGTATGCGAGGGCATGCGGATGCGGCCGAGGTCGATGTAGTCGAAATCGCGCAGCGAGATGCCGTCGATCACCAGCACTTCGCAGCGCAGCGCGAAGTCCTCCTTGAGGATGGCGCCGATGGTGTGCCCGACGTCGCCGTCAAGGATGAGATAGATCGGCTTTCCCTGCTCGCACGTGCGCGGCAGCGAGGCTTTGATGGCGCGCGCAAAGGCGGCGAGGCGCTCGTACTCAGGCACGCCGCGCCAGCGAAAGGCGAGCGCAACCTCGTTCTCGCCCTCGGCGATATCGAAGGCGGTGAAGTGCTCGCGGATTGCGCGCGCAACCGCCTTCGCGTCGATCTTCGCTCCGAGGTCCACCGCGGGCTGCAGCACCTGCAGGTTCTTGCGCGGCAGGAGATCGGCGGGCGAGGAGATGTAGACGGTGTTGCCGGAGAGCTGCACGCTGTATTCGGAGGCGCCGAAGGCGGTGGCGCGGATGCATTCGCCGGCCGGCAGCAGCCGCCAGGGGAAGCGCCCGGCATCCACCCGCTTGCGGATCGCGTAGCCGAGCCCGCGGCCGAGGTCGCCGAAGTCGCGCTCCTCGCGCCCATAGACGTATTCGGCCACGCCGCCGGAGAACATCACGCCGTCGATGCCGCTCAGCTCGCGCAGCGGCTCGGTGAGGAAGAGATCCGAGCGCCGCGCCGGGATCGTCGCGAGCAGCGTGTCGGCGAGCCACTCGGTGAGCCGCTCGAGATCGGCGCGCGAGACCTGCGTGCCGAGCTGCCAATTGAAGCCCGCCGCGCGCGAGAGCTTCGCGCCCTGCGGATCGAGCCGCGTAATGCGGCCGGCCTCGTCGACCACGACCAGCCGGCCGCCGACGTGGATGGCGGCGGTCTCCTCGACTTTGCCGTGCGTAACGAGCGCGAGCTTGGTCGTGCCGCCGCCGATATCGACGTTGAGGATGTTCTGGTTCTCGTCGTGCGAGCGCTTAGCGGCGCCCGAGCCATATGCCGCGAGCATCGCTTCCATGTGATGGCCGGCCGTGGCGCAGACGAACTCGCCGCCCATCTCGGCGAGCAGCTCGCCGATCGCCTGCGCGTTCTCGCGCCGCAGCGCTTCGCCGGTGAGGATCACCGAGCCGGTATCGACCTCGTCCGGATGAATACCGGCGGCGCCGTAGGCGTCGTCGATCAGCTCGCCGATCGCGCGCTCGTCGATGCGCACGTCGCTCGAGTACGGGGTGAGCGCGACCGGCGACTCGTAGAGCGTCTCGCGGCCGACGACGAAGTAGCGGCTGGAGAGGTCCTCGCCCATGCGCCGCATGCGCACGCGCGAGAAGATGACCTGCGTGCCCGCCGAGCCGATGTCGATGCCGACGCTGGTGAGCGTGATGTTGTCGGCCTGCCAGAGCGGGTTGTCCTCGATCGCGCCGGCCGGGCCGACGTCGTGGTCGTGATCGTGGTCGTGGTCGGACTCGTCGTCGTGCGTGTGCTCGAGCTCTTCGCCATACGCATGGTCGGCGAGCGTGTGCGGCGGCTTCGGCGCGGGGGGCTTCTTCATTCCACCGGCCCGCGACGGCGCTCGTAGCCCAGGCGCGCCGACACCGCCGCCGCGGTGGCAATGACATCGGGGACGCAGTCCTGCATCACCTTCTTCGTCATGCGCTGCACCGGCGCCGCGACGCCGAGCGCGGCGATCACCGCGCCGGTGTGATTGCGCACCGGCGCGGCGATGGCGCGCAGGCCCGGCTCGCTTTCCTCGTCGTCGATCGCGTATCCGCGCGCCGCGACCTCCACAAGCATCCCGAGCAGCTCGTCGCGGCGGGTGATGGTCTTTTGCGTGTAGCCCTTGAGGCCGTTGCCGGCGATCTGCTTCACGTACTCGGGCGGCTGAAACGCGAGCAGCACCTTGCCGACCGCCGTGCAATGCAAAGGCGCCCGGCCGCCCACCGCCGCGGCCATGCGGATCGCGTACCGGCTCTCCATCTCGTAGACGTAGAGCACGCTCTCGTGATCGACGATGCCGAGCTGCACCGTCTCGCCGGTCTTCTCGAGGAGCTCGCGCAGCTTCGGCCGCGCCTCGTTCGCCACATCCATGCGCCGGCGCACCAGTGCGCCGAGCTCGAAGAGCGCGACGCCCAGGCGGTATTTGCCGGTGTCGCTGTTCTGCTCGAGGAAGCCGGCGCTCGTCAGCGTCGCCGCGAGGCGGTGCACGGTGCTCTTCGCCAGCCGCAGCCGCGAGGCGAGAACCGTGATGCCGAGCTCATTTTCGACCCCCGAGAACGAAGTCAGCACGCGAATCGAATTGGCCACCGAGGACAAACGCGCGCGCGGCGGGCGATTGTTCTGTGTGCGCTCCATGACTACGCCGCCCTCGGCAGCCGCCGCGCGGCAAAGTACGCGAGCAGCAAGATCGCCGCCGTGGCGACACCGAGCGCCGGTCCCCACGCCTCGACCGGTGCGCCGAGCCGGGGCGCTGCCTGCTTTGCGGCGCCATAAGCGGCGATAGTCAGACACAGCGCGGCGATGGCGACGCTCATGATGCGTGACGCAATCGCGGCGCGCTGGTCCGCCGCGCTGACGAGACGTGAGATCCACCAGCCGTTCAGCGCATCGGTGGATGCCATGCCGAGCGTGAACACCGCGCCCAGCACACCCGCAAAGGCGGCGCCGGCGCCGGCCGAAAACACGAGCGCGTGGCTCACCGTGTCGAACGAGACGGCAAAGGCCGCCCCGACGGCGGCGATCACCGCCGGATGGCTGGCACGCGCGACGCGTTCCGGCAGCCAGTGGCTCCGCGCACCGACCAGCGCGACCGGCTGGCCGGGTGGCGTGCGCAACACCGCCACCAGGTTCGCCACTCCCAGCACGGTGAGAACGCCGATAGAGATCCACGCGCCGCTCAGCTCGAGCCACGCCGGGGCCTGCGCGTGCGCCGCGGCAACGGCCACGGCGACGCCGACCACGGTAACTCGTGCGGACGAAGCCGTCGATCGCCACGAGATGGTCGGGGTCGAGCCCGTGCTTCAAGCCGAGCACGAACACCAGCGCGACCAGGCTCATTTCTGGATGAAGAGCTTGTCCCATTCGCGCGTCCACTTGTCCTGCTCGTCGAGCACGGTGGCCGGGTCGACCAGCGTGTACTCGAACTGGTTGAGATGCGTCTTCACCTTCGTGCTTACCGGCAAGCGCCCCATGGAATTGAAGAGCTCCTGGCCCTCCGGCGAGAGCACGAAATCGGCGAACGCCTGCGCCGCCTCGCGGTGCGGCGCGTTCTTGAGTATCGCGATGCCCTGCGGGCGCGCGACCACCGGCTGCACCGGAACCCAATCGATCGGCGCGCCTTTGCGCTTGAAGGACTCGGCGTTCGAGTTGT
>JAEKLK010000075.1 GCA_019509895.1 Betaproteobacteria bacterium
GGCTCGCCTACGCCGGCAATGCCATGGGGCGCGAGATCGTCTACGAGAGAAGCCGCGCCCAGGTGGAGGCCGAGCTCAAGACCCGCCGCTGATCCGGCCGGGCCAGGTTCATGAGATGTTTGGTCTACGCCCGAGCGGGCGGATGTCATCTGCACAGGCAAAGTTAATGTGTCAGCATCGGCACCATGAGATGGGTCGCCGCCGCCGTGCTTGCCCTCTTCGCGCTCTCTGCCTATGCGCGCGGTAACACCTCGCACTTCGTCGACAAGCTCTCGTGCGATTCGGGCCCGTACAGCCTCAAGCTGCCGAAGACCTATGCGGAGCTGCGCAAGCTCGGGCCGCTGAAGGGCCAGAAGGTCGTGCGCGAGCAGGATTTCGGGCCTTACAAGGCCCGCTACGTCGACCTGATCTTCAACGGCCTGCGCCTGGGCGTCGTCACCTACAGCAATGACGAGGGCAACTATCAGGTGACCTCCGCCGATATCCGCAGCTCGAGCTGGCGCATCACCGGACCTTTCCGTTACGGCCAGGCGCTGCCGGCGCGGGTCGGCGACGTCGAGACCAAGGCGCTGTCGGCGAGCGCCACCGTGGAATTCAGCGGCGACGAGGACACCGTGCGGATAAAGCTCAAGGGCCGCCGCATCTCCGCCCTGACCTACCTGTGCGTCCCCGATTAGCCTAGGCTATCGCTTTCACGGCCCGCGGGAGGCGCCGATGGAAGCAATCAAGGACGCAAGCCCCCTCTACGAAGTCGAGCGTCGCGCCGAGCACGCGGCGCGGCCCGGCTTTCGCATTACCGAGCTGCAGCTCTCCGCCTCGCAGAAGGTTCCCTGGCACACCCACACCCATGTCGCCGATACCTTCTACGTGCTCGAGGGCGCGCTGCGCATCTTCCTGCAGCAGCCGAAGGAGGAAGTGCGCCTCGCCCCGGGCGAGACCTACCGCGTGCCGCCGCGGCGGCCGCATCTCGTGACGAACGGCGGCAGCGCCTCGGTCACCTTCCTGGTACTGCAGGGCATCGGCGAATACGACTTCGTCCCGCTGCTTGGTTCCTGAAGGCTTCAAGCCGCTCTTTCGCACGAGCCCGTACATCGAGCTCGTAGGGCCGCTCTACTCGCGGGGCGAAGGCGCCGCGCTCGCGATCGGCCTGCGAGCCGAGCGCAAGCATTGCAACATGCGCGGCACCGTGCACGGCGGCGTGCTCGCGACGCTCGCCGACATTGCGCTCGGCTACGCCATGGCGTTCGCCAGCACGCCGCCCATCGGCCTGGTGACCGCCAACCTGACGCTCGACTATGCCGGCGCCGCGCGCGAAGGCGACTGGCTCGAAGCAAGCGTGGACATCCAGAAACAGGGCAGCCGGCTCGCCTTCGGCAACTGCTACATCACGCGCGGCGACGAGCGCATCGTGCGGGCGAGCGCCGTGTTCCTGGTCGCCGGATCGCTGGCCGAGGGCTAGCGTGCACTGGTTCTACGTGCTGTGGCCCTACCTGCTGGCCGCCGCCGTGGTGGTCTTCTGGCTGGCGCTTCTTCGCCGGCACATCCATCGCAAGCTACAGTTCCTGGTCGTCGCCTTCGTCGCCTGCGTGCTCGCCAACATGGTGATCGAGTTTGCCTGCGCCTACCTGGTGCCGCTCGACATCGCCGGCACGCCACCGCCCGACATCCGCAACGTGCGGCTGCGCCTGCTCATTACCGCCGCGATACAGGCGCCGGTGGCGCTGGTGCTCGCCTACTACATCGCCGCGCGCACGCGCATCGACCGCTGGCAGGAGCCGTGAAGAAATTGCTCCGACCCTTTTCAGACTTGGCGGACGAGCGCGGCGAGGTCCCAGCCGTCCGCCACGCTGTCGTGACGCAGGATGAACGTGCGGCCGTCGTCGGCGCGCACCTTGAAGTAGCGGTTTCGCGGCTCGAGCCAGCGATCGATGATTTCCTCTACGGCGAAGCGCCGCTCGCCGAGCGTGAATGCGCGCGGCTCTTCATCGCCGCGATAGCCGGCGTGGCACTCGACCCGCAGTGGAAACGGCGCGCTCACCCGACGACGAAGTCGAAGGCGCCCTCGCCACGCCCGCTCATGCGCATGACGAGCTCGGGGTCGAAGATGCCGTCGCGCTGGTTCTCCGGCTCGCCGGGAAAGTAAAGCTGCGTCGTGAGGATGCGGCCGCCGGCCGGCTGCACCTTGACGTGGATGTGGCGCGTGCGGCCGGGGTACACCGCCGGCAGGATCGTCTCCAGCCGCCAGCGCCCGTCGGCATCGGTGAATTGGTGGCCGCGATAGCGGAAGTCGCGGTTGTCGTAGTCGCCCTGCTCGTCCGCGTGCCAGAAGTCGAGCAGCGCGCCCTTGAGCGGCTGGCAGTCGCGCGCGAGCACGCGGCCGCTGACCACCAGCCGCGGCGCTTTCGCCCCGGGCTCGATCAGCGTGACGCGCTGCGGGCTCGACGGCTTGAAGAACGGCCCTTCGGTCTGGCGCGCGGTCACCTGGCCGCAGGTCTGGGCCAGCGCCGTGCGGGCGAGCGGCAATAGGACGGCGGCGGCAACCAGGCGGCGGCGCGTGACCATGGCGGTTCCTTGGCTCCAAAACAGTTACGACCCATAGCCGCCATTAAAATTCAAAGTGGCCATGAACGAAATCCCTTTCGCCGATCCCACCCCGTACGTCGGCCTGCCGCCGAAGCCGAAGTTCACCGACCGCGAATGGTTCCAGGCGCTCGACCAGTTCGCACGCGTCTTCGCCATCCGCCCCGGCGAGCGCGTGCTCATGCTGACCGATCCGCTGCTCGATACGCGCGTCGTCGACGCCGTGACCGGCCTCGCGCGCGCGCGCGGCGCCACGGTGACGCAGTACATGGCGCCCCACACTTCGCTTCCGGGTGTGCCGGAGGCAGTCAAGCCGATCATCGAGCAGGCCGACTTCGTCGTCTCCACCTGGTTCTGCTCGATCGAGGACCCGTTCAACGTGGCGATGCGAAAGCGCGGGCAGCGCTGGGTGAAGATCACCTACTTCCGCGACCTCGATCTTCTGAAGACGCCGCAGGCGCGCTTCCCGATCGAGCTGGTGGGCGAGATCATCCGCGCCACCGAAAAGCGCTTCCCGAAAGGCCGCGACTTCGACCTGCGCTTCACCGACGCTCGCGGCTCGGATCTCGTCATCGGGTACACCAAGGCGATGCGCGACGCGATGTTCGCCGGCAACCGCTGGCGCGGCCGCATGTTCGCCGACGAGCCCGGCTGCTACGTGCACTACCTGCCGACGCACGGGCCGAACTTCTGGGACAGCACGGCGAACGGCAACGACCCGCAGGCCAAGGTGCGCATCGAAGGCATGCTGTATCCGCAATGGGCGATCGGCTTCGCGCAGCCCTTCGTCGAGCGCATCGCTTTCCGCTTCAAGGACAAGCACGTCACCGAGGTGAAAGGCGATTCGGCCGAGGCCGCCATCCTGCGCGACATGTGCCTCGGCTCGCGCCTCATCGAAGGCGGCGGCTGCGGCTTCAACCCCAAGGCGCCGCGCTACACGGTGTACCCGGCGGGCTCCAATTCACCGGGCGCATTGCACTTCGGCGTCGATCTGGCAAAGCCGAGCGACTACATCCGTCGCGTCATGCCGAACTGGGAAGAGCCGCCAGTGCACCAGGACCTGATCGCCTTCGACATGACCGTCACGGCCGGCGACGAGCCGATCATCGACAAGGGCTTCCTCGTCGCGCTACGCGATCCGGCGGTAGTCGAGATGGCGAAGCGCTACGGCGATCCGGTCGAGCTCCTCGAGGCCGGCCCCTGAATTAATTTCGTACGAAGTACGAAATATCTTTGCCGTGATCAGCGCGGCGCGAAGCCGAGCTTTTGTATTACCGCGCCCCACGTCTCGCGCTCGCGCTTGATGAACGCCGCCACCTCCTGGCGCGTCATCGGCCGCACGTAGTTGCCGGTCTCGGCGAGCTTCGCCGCCACATCCGGCTTCGCCAGCACCTGGCGGAAATCATCCGACAGCTTGGCGGCAAGCGGCTCCGGCGTCTTGGCGTGCGCGAGCACCACGTAGAAGCCGATAGCGGAGAAGCCGGGAATCGTCTCGCCGAGCGCCGGCACGTCGGGCAGCGTCGGGTCGCGACGTGTCGAGGTGACGCCGAGCGCTCGTAGCTGCCCACCCTTGATCGCGCCGCCGAGCGCCGCAACGCCTTCCACGACAAGATCGAGCCGGCCGCCCATGAGATCGGCGAGCGCGGGCGCCGAGCCCTTGTACGGGATGAAGTGCATCTGGATACCGGCGCGCTGTGAGAAGTACTCGGTGGCAAGGTGCGGAAACGTGCCGGGCGTGTTGGCGGCGTAATTGATCCTATCCGGATTGGCCTTGGCGTAGGCAATCAGCTCGGGCAGCGATTTGTATGGCAGGTCGGGCCGCGCGCCGATCACCAGCGGAATTTCGGCGACGAAGGCGATCGGCGTGAAGTCCTTGTCGACGTCGTACGGCATGTTGGCCGTGGTCGCCGGCGTGATCGTGACGTAGGAGCCCGCGCAGATGCACACGGTGTGGCCGTCGGGCGATGCGGCAAGCGTCGCCTGGCTCGCGATCACGCCGCCGCCGCCGGGCCGGTTGTCGACGATCACCGGTTGCTTCCACAGCGTCGAGAGGTTGTCGCCGAGCACGCGGCCGAGGACGTCGCCGGTGCTTCCCGGATTCGCTCCGGTGATGAAACGGACCGGCTTCGCCGGAAAATCGGCGGCAGCAGCGCTGCCGAGGAAAACGAACAGCAGAACCGGAAAAATTCGCATGGCGGCGATATTAATGTGCGCGGCGAACGAGCGCCGTGTAGGTCATGAAAGCGATCGCGGCGCAGGCGAACATCACGGTAGCCATCGGCAGCGGGCCGTGGTTGCCGACCCAGCCGACCGCGGCGCTCGCCGCGACGCCGAACGCCGACTGCGTGGCGCCGAGCAGCGACGAGGCGGCGCCGGCTCGCTCGCCGAACGGAGCCATCGCCACTGAGGTGGCATTCGAGGCGATGAAGCCGATGCTGCCGATCATCGCGAAGATCGGAATGAAAATGCCCGCGAAGCCGAAGAGGCCGCTCGCCGCGCAGCCGAGAAGGGCCGTGGCGCCGGCGGCGAGCCCGTACACACCCCAGCCCAGGACGCGGCGCACGCCGTGGCGCGCCACCATGCGGCGGTTCACCTGCGACACGGTGATGAAACTCGCGGCGCCGGCGCCGAAGTACCACCCGAACTGCTCGGCCGGCACGCCGAAGTATTCGATGTAGACGAAGGGCGCCGCGGCCAGGTAGGCGAAGAACGCGCCAAAGGGCGCGATGAACACGATCACCGGGGCGTAGAAGCGCCGGTCGGCGAAGAGCGGCAGCACGGCGGCGAGCGCGCGCCCGAGCGTTGCGCTCCGGCGGTGCACCGGGTGGCTCTCCTCGAGGAACATCGCGACCAGCACAACGCAGGCGACCGTATAGGCGACGAGAAAAACGAAAATCGCATGCCACGATCCCTTCACCAGCAGCCAGCCGCCGGCAAGCGGCGCGAGGATCGGCGCCGCGCCCATCACCAGCATCATGAGCGAAAGCACGCGCGCCGACTGGATCTCGTCGAACTTGTCGCGGAACACGGCGCGGATCACCACCATGCCGGAGGCGCCCCCGAGCGCCTGCACGAAGCGCGCCGCCACGAAGTGCTCCATCGTGCCCGCGACCACGCAGCCGACCGATGCGAGCGTGAAGACCAGCAACCCGCCGATGAGCGGCGGCTTGCGGCCGTAGCGGTCGGCGATCGGCCCGAAGAAGAGCTGCCCGACGGCGAGGCCGAGCAGATACGCCGACAGCGTGTGCTGCACGCGCGCCGCGCTGACGTTGAAATCGATCGCCAGGGTCGGCAGCGCCGGCAGGTACATGTCGATGGCGAGGGGCCCGATCGCCATCACCAGCCCGAGGACGAGCGTGAGCCGCGCAACAGATGCCGACTTCGGGGTCAGGACCGTAATTATTTCGTACTTAGTACGGAACTCAGCCTTTGACGCAAAGGACCTGCTTCAGCGTGTGCACGACCTCCACCAGATCCGACTGGTTCGCCATCACTTCGTCGATGTTCTTGTAGGCGCCCGGAATCTCGTCCAACACGCCCTTGTCCTTGCGGCAGATGACGCCTTGCGTCTGCGCTTCGAGGTCGGCGACCGAGAATTGTTTCTGCGCCGCA